>NZ_JASPFC010000056.1:0-9552 GCF_031296635.1 Actinomyces acetigenes | reverse complement strand
GAGGTGGTGGACCTGCGCGGAAACGTGCCCACGCGCCTGGCGCGGGTGCGGGGGCTGGAGGCGGTCGGCGTCGGCACCGATGAGCCGGTGGCGCCGAGCCGGGCCGATGCCGCCGGTGACCTGGACGCGGTGATCCTGGCCCTGTCGGGGCTGCGGCGCCTGGGGCTGGAGCACTGCGCGAGTGAGGTCCTGAACCTGGAGACGATGCTGCCCGCGCCGGCTCAGGGGGCCCTGGCCGTGGAGGCGCGAGCCGGTGAGGACTGCGCGGAGCTGGCCCAAGCCGTGGCGGTGCTCGACGACGAGCCCACGCGTCTGGCGGTGACGGCCGAGCGGGCGCTCATGGCCCGGCTCGGGGCCGGCTGCGCGGCGCCGGTGGGGGCCTGGGCGCACCTGCGGAGTGGCAACCGGGAACTGTGGGAGGAGCGCGCCGAGCACGGAACCCGGTGGAACGAGGAGTTCTGCGGCAATGACACCGCCGCGACCAGAACTAGGCAAGGGGCCGGAACCAGGCAGGGGGCCGGGGCGACGATCGGCGGCCCAGTGGATCGGGGCGATGAGCACGGGGGGACGGAGGCAGCCGCTACGGCGGGGCCGCGCGGCTCGGCGGTCTCGCGCCGCTCGCCGCGGGTGCTCGTGCTGCGGGCGGTGGTCACCTCGCTCGATGGCGGCCAGGAGGTCGGCTGCGAGCTGAGCACCGAGCTGCCCGAGGCCACTGGGGGGCCGGAAGCTCCCAGGGAGACTGCGGCGGAGGCGGTTCGGGCGGCCGAGGCACTGGGGGCCAGGGCGGCCGAGGTTTTGCTGGAGGACGGCGCCGACCAGATCGTCGACCTGCACGCCAACAAGCCCCGGCGGGACTGAGGCCATGACGCAGTCCACCTCACGCACTGACTCGACCGGGAGCCTCCCAGGCGACCCCCGGGAGGGCGGCGGGGCGCCACTGTCGGGGCGGGTGGTTCTGCTGCCGCGTCTCAAGGAGCGCGACCGCATCGCCTCGACGCTGGAGCGGGCCGGGGCGAGGGTGCTGCGCGCGGCCGTGACTCGGACCGTTCCGGGTGAGGCAGCGGCGCTGGAGGCGACTGCGCGCAGGATCATGGCGGGCGAGGCGGCCTGGCTGGTACTCACCTCAGCCCGGACAGTTGAGGCGCTGGCGCCGTACCTGCTTGCGGAAGCCGGAGTCGGCTCGGTGACAGGGGGCCACGGGCCCCACCCAGAGCCCACCGCGCCCAGCAGCCCGTACCGCACTGCGCCTCCCCACACCCCAACCACCCCGCCGATGCGGGTGGCGGTCGTCGGGCCGGCAACCGCAAAGGCCTGGACCAAGTTCACCGACTCCGCCCCCGACCTGGTGGCCCGAGGCTCAGCCACTGCCCTCCTGGCGAAGCGCGCGCTCGCCGGCAGCCCAGCAACCGGAGGCCACACACCCCACCAAGAACCCGACACTCCCGACCCCCACGACAGCGCCGCATCTCCACACGCCCCAATCACCCCGCCTAGACAGCACCAACCAAGCGCAACAATCCCGCCGATGCGGGTGGCCGCCGTCGGGCCAGCAACCGCGCGGGCCTGGACCAAGCTCACCGGCTCCGCCCCCGACCTGGTGGCCCGGGGATCGGCCGCCGCCCTCCTGGAGGAACCTGCCCTCGCCGGCGGCCCAGCAACCGAAGACCACGCACCCCACCAGGAACCCGACATTTCCAGCACCCACCACGGCGCCCCGTCACCCCACACTCCAGCACGGAGCCCGGAATCGAAGACGGCCCCTCGAGGCCTTCCCGGCGGCGGCCCGCATGACTCCGACGGGAGAGCCCACACCTTTGGCGATGCTCCCGATTCTCCTCAAACTCTCCCGGAGGCGGCGCGGCGAGTGCTGCTGCCGGCCTCGGCTCTGGCCGACCCAGCACTGGCGGACGGCCTGCGTCGAGCGGGCTGGGAGGTGGAGCAGGTGGCCGCCTACACGACCGTCACAGCTGACGCCCACGACCTGCCCCCGGACCTGGAGCGCACGTGGGCCACTGGCGGTGTGGACGCGGTCGTGCTCACCGCCCCATCCACGACCCGCGCAGTCCTGGAACTGCTCGGCCTGCCGCCGCGGGGAACTGGACTGGTAGCCATCGGTGCCACCACGGCGGCGGCCGCCCACGAACTCAGCCTGACGGTCGCTGCCACCGCCCCCTCCCCCACGCCCGAGGGGGTTCTCCAAGCCACTATCGACGCCATCCGGGGCGCCACGGGCTCCGCTCCTGCCCCTCAGGAGCCGCCGTGATGGCCGCACACGGGCAAAAGTGTCACGATTGGCGACTTTTCATCGCCACGGCCACCCTCGGCGCACCTGCCTCTCAGGCATTTGCCCAGGTCAGGGCCGGATGCTCGGATGCGCTCGAGAGCCACGCCCCCGATCAGCGCACTAAAAGTCGCCATTCGTGACACGGGACCACCCCACAGCCTCCCAGTCCGACGCGAGTGTCCCTCGCACAGACCTCCTCACAAGCCCACCCGATCCGCCCAATCCCAGTCGCTCCAACACTTTGGACAACCTGCGGGCGGCGGACCAACAACCACCAGGAGCACCTCATGACCGACGCCCTCCGACCGGCCGCCGACTTCCTGTCGCGCCGCTCCGTCCCTGCCCCGCAGGCCCCCGCGGTCCGCCCCCGCCGCCTGCGCACCACTCCGGCGATGCGGCGCCTGGCACGCGAGCACGTCGTGGACCCGGCCGCCCTCATCCTGCCGGTGTTCGTGCGCGAGGACATTGACGCCCCCCGCCCCGTGGAGGCGATGCCGGGGGTCGTCCAGCACACGCTGGACTCGCTGCGCCGCGAGGCCGCCGCCTGCGCCGAGGCCGGCATCGGCGCCATTGACCTGTTCGGCGTTCCCGCCACCCGGGACGAGGCCGGCACAGCAGCCTGGGCCGAGGACGGCATCCTCAACCGCGGGATCGCAGCCGTGCGCGAGGAGGTGGGGGACGAGGTCGTCGTGTGCGCGGACACCTGCCTGGACGAGTTCACCAGCCACGGCCACTGCGGGCTCATCCGCCCCGACGGCCCGCGCACCGGCGAGGTCGACAATGACGCCACCCTGGCCACCTACCAGGCCATGGCCGTCTCCCAGGCGGAGGCCGGGGCACACATGGTCTCGCCCTCGGGGATGATGGACGGGCAGGTCGCCGCGATCCGCACCGCCCTGGACGCCACCGGGCACGACGAGGTCGCGATCCTGGCCTACTCGGCGAAGTACGCCTCGGCCTACTTCGGGCCGTTCCGGGAGGCCGTGGGCTCCACGCTCACCGGCGACCGGCGCACCTACCAGCAGGATCCGGCCAACCGCCGCGAGGGCATGCGCGAGGTAATGCTCGACATCGAGCAGGGGGCGGACATCGTCATGGTCAAGCCGGCCGGCCCCTACCTGGACGTGCTGGCCGATGTCGCCGCCGCCTCACCGGTGCCGGTGGCCGCCTACCAGGTCAGCGGGGAGTACGCGATGGTGGAGGCGGCCGCGCAGCGCGGGTGGATCGACCGCGAGCGCGTCATCGCCGAGTCGGTGCTGGGGATCGTACGCGCGGGGGCGGACATGGTCCTGACCTACTGGGCCAGGGAGATCGCCGAGAACCCGGCCCTGCGGTAGGTCCGGCGGCAGACTGCGGTATCAAGGGTGCCCCGGGCCTCGACCAGGCAGAATGCTCGCCGCGGACGCACCTCCGGCCCCGCGGACTGTACCGGCGACGTCTCCCCAGCGCGCCCGGAGACATGTCCTCCCCACCTGCTTCGAGGAGCTTCAGCTCCGCTGACCGGTCTCGTCGCCCGTCATAGCGAACGGTCCCCAGCGGCATCACGTCGCCAAAGTGTCCACGGTAGCGACTTTTCAACTCCCACCTCATTCAGTATCTGGAAGTAACCACCCCCTGACCTGGGATACTGCAAGAAGGAGCCGGTTTCGACCACCTGAAAAGTCGCCAGTAGTGACACTTTCACCCTCTCCCGCGTTCCCAACCGGTCAACGCCACGTTCAACGCCACGGCAGACGGTATCAGTCAGGTAGTTTGTCAGGCAGTCCCGCCCGGTACGGCTCACCGGCCTGAACCGGCCCTGACCAGTTCATCGACAGGATCATCGTGACTCAGCAATCGCACCCCGCAGGCCGGCCCTCCAGCCCCTCCACCAACACCTCCCTGTTCGAGGCGGCTCGCGCCGTCATTCCCGGGGGCGTCGACTCCCCCGTGCGCGCCTTTGGCTCGGTGGGTGGCACGCCGCGGTTCATTGCCTCGGCGAGTGGCGCCCACGTCACCGACGCCGAGGGCCGCAGCTACGTGGACCTGGTGGGCTCCTGGGGCCCGGCGCTCCTGGGCCATGCCCACCCGGAGGTCGTCGCTGCGGTCCAGGCGGCCGCCGCCCGCGGCCTGTCCTTCGGCGCCCCCACGGCCACGGAGACGCTCCTGGCCGAGGAGGTGCGCCGCCGGGTGCCGGCCGCGCAGAAGGTGCGCTTCGTGTCCACCGGCACCGAGGCGACGATGACGGCCGTGCGCCTGGCCCGCGGCGCCACGAGCCGCGACCTGGTGGTGAAGTTCGCCGGCTGCTACCACGGTCACAGTGACGGCCTGCTCGCGGCGGCCGGCTCGGGCCTGGCCACCGGCGGCCTGCCGGGCAGCGCCGGCGTGCCTGCGGCGGTGGCCGCCCAGACCATCGTCCTGCCCTATAACGACGTCGCCGCCCTGGAGGCCTGCTTCGCCGAACGGGGCGCCGAGGTCGCCGCAGTCATCACCGAGGGTGCCCCGGCCAACATGGGGATCGTGCCGCCGGCCCCCGGTTTCAACGCCGCGATCCGCCGCATCACTGCCGAGCACGGCGCGCTCATGATCCTCGATGAGGTCCTCACTGGCTTCCGTGTGGGTCCGGCCGGTTGGTGGGGGCTGGAGGCCGTCGACGGCTGGACCTCGGACCTGCCGGTCTTCGCCACCGCCACCGCCGGCGCCGCTGCTTCTGAGCCCGCCGGCGCCGGTACCCCCTCCTGGCCCGGCGCTGACTGGCGCGAGCGCGCCGCCTGGGTGCCGGACCTGGTGACCTTCGGGAAGGTCGTGGGCGGCGGGATGCCACTGGCGGCCGTCGGCGGGCGCGCGGAGGTCATGGGCCTGCTGGCACCGGACGGCCCCGTCTACCAGGCGGGCACGCTCTCGGGGAACCCGCTGGCCACGGCGGCCGGCCTGGCCACGCTCCAGCTGGCCGACGACGCCGTCTACGCCTCGGTGGCCGCCCGCGCCCAGGCCATCGGCGAGGTGGTCTCGGCCGCCTTGAGTGAGCAGGGCGTGTCCCACCGCGTGCAGCGGGCGGGCTCCTTGTTCTCCTTTATGTTCGGGCAGCGGGCCGCCGAGCAGGGCGTGAGCGACTATGAGGCCGCCCGCGCCCAGGAGACCTGGCGCTACGGGCCCTTCTTCCACGCCTTCCTCGAGGCGGGGGTGGGCCTGCCGCCGTCGGTCTTCGAGGCCTGGTTCGTCTCGGCTGCGCACGGCGAGGCGGAGCTGGAGGCGATTGCGGCTGCGGCCCCGGCGGCCGCCCGCGCCGCGGCCCAGGCCCAGGCGAGCTGACCGCTCCTCGGAGGACCTGGCCTGCAGGCATTACCAGCGGACCGGGTTCGCCGTCAGCAACTGGAACCGCACAGTACTACACGAGGTTGGGGATCTACTGGCCGCGAGTTGTGCGTACTGCACGAGAGCCCCACCTACGCGGAGTGCACCCAGCCCTCCTCCAGTGGCTCCCGGCCCTCGTGCAGTGCGCCCCCTTCGGGCGCGCTGAAAGTGGAGGACCCCCGCCCATTAAGGCCGCCAGGGCGGCGGGGCGAGGGCGGCCTCGTAGGCGGCGACGTCGACGTCGGCGTTGAGGCTGATGACGATGCGCAGCCGGGAGTCGGGGTGGGCCGCCAGCCAGCGGCCGATCGTCTCCAGGGTCACCAGGGCGGCCTGCCGCTTGGGGTAGCCGAAGACGCCCGTGGACAGCGAGCACAGGCCGACGCTGCCCAGCCCCGCGGCGTGCGCGACGTTGAGGACGCTCGTGTAGCACGAGGACAGCAGGCGCCGGTCGTGCAGGGTCGGTTTGCGCCCGTCCTCGATGACGGGCCCCACCGAGTGGATGACGTGCTGGGCCGGCAGGTGGTAGCCGCCGGTGAAGACGGCCCGGCCGGCCGGCTCCCCGCCCTGGCGGCGGGTGGGGTCGAAGGTCTCCGCCCAGGTCATGTAGCGGGCGCACTCGGCGCGCAGGGCCGGCCCGGCGACGGCGTGGATGATGTTGTCGATGCAGCGGTGCCCGGGGGCGAAGCAGCCGAGCATCCCGGAGTTGGCGGCGTTGAGGACGGCGCCGGCGCGCAGCCGGGTGAGGTCGCCGCGCCAGAAGGCCACGTTGCGGCCCAGCAGGCCGGGCACGTGGTCGGTGATGGCCAGGGGCGGGATCTCGGTGGCGTCGACCATGCCGCGCTCGGCGGCCTCGGCCTCCAGGAGGGTGTCGAGGTCGGCGGCGATGTCCTCGGGCAGGGGCGCCGGGGGGCGGGCGGTGAGGAGGAAGTCGAGCATGGTGCGCAGCTCGTCGGGGTCGGTGGGGACCGTCGAGTCGATCCAGTCCGTGGCCCCCTCGGGGTCGGAGCGCAGGAAGGCGTAGACGAGGTGGCGCACCAACGCGTCGCGGCCTGAGGCGCCGACGGGGACCGCCCATCGGGCTCTGACAGCGTGGCTGACGTGGGACTCCAACTTCACGCGGGCCATCATAGGATATCAAAACGTAATGTTCTGCCCTTGGGTGGGCGAGCCGGGTAACAGACGACGACGTCGCCCGGAAACGGCGGGTTCCCGGGCGACGTCGGACGGTTGTAGGGCCGAGAGGACGGCCCCGCGGCGCGTGACGGGTCAGGCCTGTGCGTCGGAAGCGGCCTCTTCCTCGGCGATCTTGGCCTTGAGCTCGTCCATGTCGAGCTCGCGCACCTGCGTGATGAGGGAGTCCAGCGCGGGGGCGGGCAGGGCGCCGGCCTCGCGGTAGACCAGCACATTGTCACGGAAGACCATGAGCGTGGGGATCGAGGAGATGCCCAGGGCCCCGGCGAGGTCCTGCTCGGCCTCGGTGTCGACCTTGGCGAAGGTGATGTCCGGGTTGGCCTCGGAGGCCTTCTCGTAGATGGGGGCGAAGCGCATGCACGGGCCACACCAGGAGGCCCAGAAGTCGACGATGGTGATGCCCTCACCGTGGATGGTGTCCTTGAACTCGGGGCCGGTGATGTTCTTGGTGGCCATGAGCGTTCCTTTCAAGACCGTGGAGACAGATCGGTTCCACTGCGGCCAACACGGCCGGGGCCCAACCTATTCCTGGGACCGGCGATCCTTGTGCCGAGGGCCGCCCGGCCTCCTGCCGGTACCGCGTATCCTCCCGCCGTTGCCTCCCGGCCTCCCGCCGGCCTGCATCCTCTTGCCGATGCCGCAACCCCTTCTGCCAGCACCGCCCTCCTGCCTGCGCCGCCCGACCCCCACCTCCTGCGGCCGGGTGCGCGCCGCTGCGGAGGGGGACACCCTGCGCGTCCGGGGACAGGATTCCGGTCCCCGACGGCGTCGAGGGCCCCGACCGCACAGAAATGTCCCCGACGGCGTCGAATGCCCCCAGGGTGAGCGGTCCCCATGGGCAGGAGGCACCCGCCTCCCCCAGACTTGACTCGCCAGCCACAACCGACCCGCCGATAGTTTTCAGGAGGGCACCCATGGCGATCTACCTCCGCACCTGCCCCACCACGAAGACCAGGGCACTCGGGTACCTGTCCGCCCTGACCACCGCCGGCATCGCGCTCCTCTACCCGATGATCCTGCTCCTGACCGCCTTTGCTCTGGGCGCCCTGGACGAGGCCGTCGACTACCCGGAGGGCAACGAATCAATAGCCAACGCCGCGACTACGGTAGGGGTGATACCGGCCATCTACAGCTTCGTGCTGACCGCCATCGCCTTCGGGACGACCTTCTGCTTCACGGGCACCGACCAGTGGTTAGCCAAGGGCACGACAGTGACCCATCAAGATATCGCGTCGGCACGGTTCCTTCATGTCGCCCGGGACCCCAACAGCCGCGCCGTGGGGATGCTGTGGGCGATGCTCGCGGGCATGCTGGTGACGGCCTCCCCCTTCACCATGATGTCTATCCCGCACTCCCTGATCTACAGCGATTCCACTCTAGGACTGGCGGTGAAGGCCACCTGGATTCTCGGCCTGGCCCACATCGGCCTGTTCGTGGCACTGAAACGCGCTGCCGCACGCCGGCGGGCAAGCGCGGTACGCCTGAGAACGTATGGCATGGCGGTTGCGGACCCGAAGTCCTTCTCTCTCCCCCTACCTGCTGGGCGCAACAACTTCAGCATCCAGGAGGTTCCGGCACGCTTGGGTCGCGTGAAAGTGCAGGCCATCTACGCTCCACCTACCGGAGGTGCTGAGCCGGGCAGGCCAGTTCTCATCCCGCGGCTCAGTCTGACGGTGAGACCCTCACGGCTCGACGACGTCCGCTCCCGGGTCGAGGCCCGGCTCGACGAGGTCTGGCGGGCCGCACAGCTGATACGAACCTCAATCGAGCAGGAGGAGACGGCCGACGCACTGACCTCGGAGGCTGAGCCGAAGCCGGCTCACCAGCCACCGCATCAGGATGCAGACCCCGGCCACGACCAATCCCAGGCAGACAACCCCCTCCCATGAGTGGCGTCTCCATCGCTTGACCCTGCCAAGCACACCAACCGCCTGATCCGCGAACACCTCCCCAAGGGCACCAGCTTCACCACCATCACCAACACCCAGGTCCAAGACATCCAGGACCGCCTCAGCCGCCGACCCCGCATCGTCCTGAACGGACAGGCTCCGACGGAGAAGCTCAACGACACCATCAACGGTGCTCACACCACCTGACCCCACCGATCCTGAACGTCCGGGGACATTCCACGCGGCCGGGTGCACGCCGCTGCGAGGGGGACACCCTGCGCGCCCGGGGACAGGGCCTAATGATGGTGTTGGGTGACACCATCCGCAGGGGACACCCTGCGCGCCCGGGGACAGGATCCCGGTCCCCGACGACGTCGAATGTCCCCGGCCGCACAGAAATGTCCCCCGACGACGTCGAATGTCCCCACCCAGGGCAAGCGGCCCCCATGGGCGGGAGATATAGTGTGGACTGCTGGGCGTTTTTCGGACAGTGCTTGTTTGTGTTTCAGGCTGCCTTCGTTAAGTCCAGGAAATCGCGTTCGACCTCGTCGGGAGTGCGATACCCTAGGGCTGAGTGAAGACGAGTACGATTGTATCTCAGCTCGATCCATGAGGCAATATCGTTTATTGCCTTGTCCTTCGTGGGATACACCATTCGGTGGACTCTCTCGTTCTTGAGTGTGGCGTTGAACGACTCTGCCCAAGCGTTGTCCCAGCACACCCCCGTGCGCCCCACCGAGGGACGAATCCCGTAACCCTTGAGGTGGTCCAGGAACTTCTGGGACGTGTACTGGCTCCCCCTGTCGGAGTGAAAGATCGTCACACCCTTCTTGATCGGGCATCTCCTGACCGCCA
>NZ_JASPFC010000055.1:0-10767 GCF_031296635.1 Actinomyces acetigenes | reverse complement strand
CAGGGCTGCGTACTCTCTGCGATGCCCCCACACCAGCATTCTCGGCAGCGCATTCCTCGAGACACACCGGTAGAGCAAGCTCCGACACTCCCCCGTGGAGCAAAGCCGGTACCGCCATCAGCCCCATCCAGCCAACCGCCTGGCGCCACCCCACCCACACACAGCAAGGCAACCACTCCACCATCGACACCAAGCCACCACCCCACCGACTCATCCCACGACCACCCCGACGCCCCGAACGCGCGGCGCGCGGTACGAGCACCCAGGCCCCGCAGTTGGCGCCACGCGGGCGGGACTGGCTGCAGCGTCGGCCCGGGTACGGCATGATCGGGACGGAACGGACCGACTCCGTCGGCCCCACCGCCAAGCACGCAGGTACCCACGACGCCGCCCGGCCCGGGCGCAAGGAGGACTCATGAACGCACAGGACCCCGCCGAGACCGACCAGACCACCGACTTCATGTGGAAGGCGACCGCAGCCGTGGCCACGCTCGCCTCCGGGTTCGTGGCCGAGAAGGTCGTGGCGCTCGGATGGCGAGTGATCTCAGGCCGGCCCGCCCCGCGCGAGGAGGACCAGCTCCTCAACTACAAGCTGGCTGAGATCGTCACCTTCGCCATCATCTCCGGGGCCACCGTCACCCTGGTGCGTGAGCTCGGGCTGCGCCAGGCCGCCAAGTGGTACAGCGCCCGCCGCCCCGACTCCCCCTACGCGCTGCGCGCCATCAGCGCCTGAGGACTCCGTGCCGGCACCATTGCGGGGTCGGCACACTTTTTTGGTGGTCCCGTGTCACGATTGGCGACTTTTCCCGACCGCACACCGTTCGCGAGGGACCTCCGTACACTCAGCACCAGGACGTCTGCGCAGGTCAGAGCCAGTCTCCGAGGATCCGGTCGAGCTCGCGGCCACCGACCGCGCTCGGAAAAGTCGCCAATCGTGACACTTTTCCTCTGCCGCGCCTCAGCCCCAGGCCCCCGTTCTCAGATGCCGACCTCACCGCGGAGGAACAAGCCAATGTCTTCGACCTCCGCAGCGGCTGCATCCACCATCGCGACGATCTGAGCCTTGGAGACCCCCACGCCCAGGCACCACGAGGCACGGGCGATGATGTCACCATCGGTATCGGGCCGGGCCTTCAGCATCGAGTCGCCTGCCTGAGGAGGGGCCTGACCAGCGGTGGCTGCGTCACTGATCGCCTCACCCATTCGATCAGCGAAGCCCGTGCGCACACCCATCACATGACTGACCACGTTCCAGTCATTGGCAACCATCGGCGCCAGCACCCGGTTCAACGGGGTTATCCCGCTCCAGCGCGCCGTCGCGATGAGCTCCGTCCCCTCGACCCCGACCACCAGCTCGCAGGCATCATCCCCGATCGGGATGATGACAGCATCGTCCTTCTCCAGGAAGTCGTAGTCGGGGTTCAGCGCTTCCACCACGAGCGGGAGAGTCAGCGCAGGCAGCCGAGAGGGAACACGACCAAGGCCCCTCAGCCCGAACAGGTCCGAGATGGCCACCTCGGCCTGGCCGTCGTCGAGCATGTTCGGCTCGGCAGGTTCGTTGGGACCATCGGACTCGTCACCTTCGGCGTGATCTGGTTCGTCGCGTTCCGCCTTAAGAGCCTCGAGCATGGCCCGTCCCAGCGCCTCCTCACGGCTACCCAACATCTCAGGCTGCCCAAGGACCTTCTCCATCGTGGCAGCGAAGACGTCCTGGATGCCCAACTCCACCGGGTCGAGGCCGTTGGCCTCGGCAATCCTGGAGGCCTGGGTCAGGAGCATGGAGGCACTGTCCATGTCGCTATCGAGGAGCACCCGGGCCCGCTCGACCAGCTGGCTCACGGCCTCGGCAGGTTCCCCGCCCAGCTCGGCCAGCAACTCCTCCGGGCTGTCGGGTATCTGGATCCCGGCGTCCTTGGCGAAGTCGTCAAAGCGTGTCTGCGGGAAAGTCTCCTCCAGGAACTCCTCGAAGAACATACACGCGTCAATGGCCTCGCGCAGGTAGTGGCCGAGCTGATCGTCAGTCATCCCAGCCGACACCGGCAGTGTGGAGGCAGCGCACAACAGCACCGAGTCATCCTCCGGCGAGGGGACGGCATAGGCCCTCAGCATGTCATCGTTATCCGGACTGGCGTTCCAGGACTCGACGAGGATACACAGCGCCTCCAACATGTAAAACGGGGCCTTCGAATGCCATTGGATTGAGACGGTCAAGAGGTCGGGGAGCACCTGGAACCTCAGAGCGCTGTTGCCGGTCAGGCCCACGAGCGACCCATCCCAACTGACCATCACGGGGACGTCGACACAGATCAGGATCTTCTTGACCCGGGCGAGGGTCACCTTCGTCGGTCTGGGGGCGGCAGGCTTACGGGGTGTGGTGGACTGGCGAGTCTTGGCAGTCGGCTTCTTGCGAGGGGACACAGTTGCTCCTGTCGCTGATGGTGGTCACAGGCTCTGTTGCTGGCGCAGGACGGTGGGAACGGAGATACGCGCCTCCTGGAGCCGTCGGCCCGCACGGTAATGGTCGTCTCTGAGACGTGCATGAATCGACATACCAGTTCCGCATGCCATTGTGTCACTCTGGGCGACTTTTCCAGCCGGCACACCGTTCGCGAGGGACCTCCGCACACTCAGCACCAGGACGTCTGCGCAGGTCAGAGCCAGTCTCCGAGGATCCGGCCGAACTCGCGGCCGATGGCCGCGCCTCGAAAAGTCGCCAATCGTGACACTTTTTCCTCTGCCGCGCTTCACCCGCCCCGCTCCCCGCCGACCCCCAGGTAGGCTGACCAGGAGCGCCAATGGTGTGCCGCGCAGGCGACCCTCCGGGGCGCCGCCGGCCCACCTCCCAGCGCTTCCGCCTTTGCCTTCGGAGACCTGAGGAAACCCGCCCCGATGAGTGCCGTGCAGATCGTCTGTGTCGTCATCGTCGTCATCGCTACGACGATCGGTATCGCAGTTTTCGCACGCGCCTGTTGCACTATTGGCGCCCGCATGGCCGTGGGCCGCGCAACCGCTCCGGAGCGCCTGCGCCCGGTCGGCCGGCGCCTGGCACTCACGCTGGGGGCGCTCGTGGGCCACACCGCTTTCAAGGGCCGCCCCTTCGTCAAGGCCGCCCACTGGCTGGTCATGATCTCCTTCCCCCTGCTGTTCCTCACGCTCGTGGCCGGCTACGGGCAGGTGCTGGGCGGGCCCGACTTTGCGCTGCCGCTCATTGGCCACGCCGCCTGGTGGGCCTGGGTCGTCGAGCTCATCGCCTGGCTGTCCACCTTCGGGATCGTGGGGCTGACGATCCTGCGCTGGCGCCTGACCCGGGCCGGCCGGGCCGTCCCGCCCTACGCCCCGGACTCCGAGGGCGGCAAGCGCCCGCGCACCTCCCGCTTCGCCGGCTCGACGTCAGCCCAGGCGAAGTTCGTCGAGGCCACCATCATCGGCGTGGTCGCCTGTGTGCTGGCGCTGCGGATGCTGGAGCACGCTTTCCTGGCCGCCTCCTCCGACCCGGCGCAGCGGGCCCTGGCCTCCTGGACGCACTTCCCGCTGACGGCTTGGACCGGCCCGCTGCTCGCCCCCCTGAGCGCCGGCGCCCTGGGCAACGCGATCCTCGTCGTCGCCACCATCAAGGTGGTGCTGTCGATGACCTGGTTCGTCGTTGTGGGTCTGCAGCCCTCGATGGGTGTGGCCTGGCACCGGTTCCTGGCGATCCTCAACGTCTACGCGCGCCGCGAGGTGGACGGCTCCAAGGCCCTGGGCCCGCTCCAGCCGCTCATGGTCGGCGACGAGCCCCTGACCGAGGCCACCATGGACGCGCTGGAGGAGGCCATGGAGGCCGCCGACTCCGGCGAGGGCCCCGAGGTGCGCCTGGGCGTGGGCCGCATCGAGGACTTCACCTGGAAGGGCCTGCTGGACTTCTCCACCTGCACCGAGTGCGGCCGCTGCCAGGATCTGTGCCCGGCGTGGAACACCGGCAAGCCCCTGTCCCCCAAGCTGTTCGTCATGGCGCTGCGCGACCACCACGCGGCGGCCGCCCCCTACCTGCGGGCCGCCGGCGCCCTGGGGGTCGAGCCCGACGACGTCACCGAGGAGATGGTGGCCTCTCGCCCCACCTCTGGCGGGCCGGTCGGCAAGGCGCTGGGCATGTACGACGGGCTGGCGCGCGAGACGAACCTGGGCCTGGAGCCGGGCACCGCCCACACCGGCGACGTGCTCGGCGCGCTGCTGGCAGCCAAGGCGGCCCCCACCGAGACGGGCGTGGCCACGCGGCCGGCGCCCCTGGCCGGGGAGGTCATCCCCGCCGACGTCCTGTGGGCCTGCACCACCTGCGGTGCCTGCGTGGACCAGTGCCCGGTGGACATCGAGCACGTCGACCACGTCGTCGACGTGCGCCGCCAGCAGGTGCTCATGGAGTCGGCCTTCCCCAAGGAGCTCGGCGGCATGTTCCGCAAGATGGAGTCCAAGGGGAACCCGTGGGGGCTACCGGCGCGCAAGCGCATGGACTGGGCCAAGAGCCTGGACTTCGAGGTGCCGGTCATCGGCGACGACGTCGAGAGCGCCGCGGACGTCGACTACCTGTTCTGGGTGGGTTGCGCGGGCGCCTACGAGGATCGGGCCAAGAAGACGACGCGGGCGGTGGCCGAACTGCTGCACACCGCGGGGGTGAGCTTCGCGGTGCTGGGCGACGCCGAGACCTGCACCGGGGACCCGGCCCGCCGCGCCGGCAACGAGATCCTCTACCAGATGCTCGCCGCGCAGAACGTGGAGACCCTGGGTGAGGTCGGGGCGCAGAGGATCGTGGTGACCTGCGCGCACTGCTTCAACACGATCTCGCGGGAGTACCCGCAGATCGGGGGCCGCTACGAGGTCGTCCACTACACCCAGCTGCTGAACCGGCTCGTGCGCGAGGGTCGGCTGCGTCCGGCGCCGCCGCAGGCCGCGGGCGGTTCGACGGCGCCCGACGCCCCATCCGCCCCCACACCCCCGGCCACGTCGACACCCGCCTCCGGGCGGGTCGGCGACTCACCAGATGGGGACGCTCCAACGTCGAGCGCCGAGGCCGCCGAGCCGCAGGCCAAGACCCCGACGGAATCGTCGGGCGGGCAGGCCGCTGGCAAGGCGGCGGGCGAGCCGGTGATCCCGACGGTCACCTACCACGACGCCTGCTACCTGGGCCGCCACAACCAGGTCTACTCCCCGCCGCGTGAGCTACTGGAGGCGACCGGCGCGACCACTGTGGAGATGCCACGCAGCCGCGAGCGGGGCTTCTGCTGCGGGGGCGGCGGCGCGCGCGCCTTTATGGAGGAGACGATCGGGACTCGCATTGCCGTGGAGCGCTCGCGCGAGGCCATCGGCACCGGCGCGCAGGTCATCGCCACGGCCTGCCCCTTCTGCACCACAATGCTCTCCGACGGCGTCGCCTCCGAGGGCGCCGACGTGCGGGTCACGGACGTGGCCACCCTCATGCTGGAGGCCGTGCGCCGCGGCGGGGAGTAGGCGGAGGTCGGCCTCAGCCCTTCGGCTCGGCCGGCGACATCCCACGCAACCGGGGGCAATCCCGTGCAGCCGGGGACATCCTGCACGTGCAGGGACAGGATTCCGGTCCCCGAACGCGCGAACCACACCCGGCCGTACAGAAATGTCCCCGGCCACGTCGATTGTCCCCATCGATAAGAGGCAGGTCACGAACTGGCCTACGTCTCAGTGCCCACCTGGCTCTCTCCGTCGCCGACGCCCTCACCACGCTTACGCGCCCGCAGGCTCTCCCAATGCGCCAGACGCTCACGGATGCGGCGCTCGTGGCCATTGGCGGTGGGCTCGTAGAGGGGTTGGCGCTCGACGCCGTCGGGCAGGTAGTCCGCGCCGGAGAAGCCGTCGGCCGTGTCCGGGTCGTACTCGTAGCCCTCGCCGTAGCCGAGCTCCTTCATGAGCCGGGTGGGGGCGTTGAGGATGTGGGCAGGCGGCATGAGCGAGCCGGTCTGGCGGGCCAGGCGCGTCGCCCGCCCGTAACCGCGGTAGACGGCGATGGACTTGGGCGCGGTGGCCAGGTAGACGACCGCCTGCGCGATAGCGAGCTCCCCTTCGGGTGAGCCCAGGCGCTCGTAGGCGTCCCAGGCGGCCAGCGTCATCTGGAGGGCGGCCGGGTCGGCCATGCCGACGTCCTCGCTGGCGAATCGCACCAGACGCCGCACCACGTAGAGCGGGTCCTCGCCCCCGCCCAGCATGCGCGCCAGCCAGTACAGGGCGGCGTCCGGGTCTGAGCCGCGCATCGACTTGTGCAGGGCGGAGATGAGGTTGTAGTGCTCCTCGCGGGACTTGTCGTACAGGGGAGCCCGGGAGGTGATGACGCCGCGCAGCCCCTCGACGTCGAGTGGTTCCGGACCGCCCGTGTCCTGGGCGGCGAGGATCTGCTCGACCATGCCCAGCAGGTAGCGGCCGTCGCCGTCGGCCATGGCCAGCAGGGCGGTGCGGGCCTCGTCGGTCAGGGCGAGGGCGCGGCCGGTCAGGGACTCGGCGCGCGCCAGCAGCTCGGTCAGGGCGGCCTCGTCCAGGCGGCGCAGGACCATGACCTGGCAGCGCGACAGAAGGGCGCCGTTGAGTTCGAAGCTCGGGTTCTCGGTGGTCGCACCGACCAGGACGACCGTCCCGTCCTCGACGTAGGGCAGGAAGGAGTCCTGTTGGGCACGGTTGAAGCGGTGGATCTCGTCGACGAACAGGAGCGTGCCCTGCCCGATCTCGCGGCGACGGACCGCGGCGGCGAAGACCTGACGCAGGTCGGCCACCCCGGAGAAAGTCGCCGAGACCTGCTCGAAGACCAGGCCGGTGCGGTCGGCCAGGAGCCGGGCGATCGTCGTCTTGCCGCAGCCCGGCGGGCCCCACAGGATGATCGAGGACAGGCGGCCGGAGGCCACCATGCGGCCCAGCGGGGCGTCAGCGGCGAGCAGCTGGTCCTGGCCGACGACGTCGTCGAGCGCCCGCGGGCGCAGCCGGTCAGCCAGCGGGCGGGCAGGGTCGTCGACGAGGCCGGAGCCGTCGGGGCCGGCGGCATCGAACAGCGAGGGTGAGTCCGGTTCGGGCATACGGCGAGCCATGCCCTGAGCGTAGGGCCTGGCAGTGACATCAATTCCGGCCGCTTGCGTCAGGGACAACCGGCCCCTGACCGCTCAGGAGAACCGGGCCAGGGCCGTCATCGCCGGCGAGAAGCGCCCTAAGGGCACGTGTTTTGCCCGCCGTCCACGCCGGCGACGCCATCCTGGATGAGGCCTCCCTGGCCGTAGCCCGCCGCCTCCAAGACACCACCGGGATCAGCGTCAAACGCGTCATCCGCACCCTCAAACCCCCTCCAGGACGTCACCATCAACCTCAACGGCCACCACCTCACAGCCGCCGATCCCCTGGCCCCCGAGCCGAAGACCTCCTCACCGCCCGCAACATCCCAGCAGGGCACTAAAAGGGCGCTAAAAGGGCACTAAAAGGGCGCTAAAACAGTGCAACTCAGGTCTGTCGCAGTCGTTCCCGGCCTGCTGACAGCCTCGGTTCCACTCGTTGGTCCACTTCGAGGCGTTACCGCTGAGGGGCCTTTCTGCCGGTGACCGCCGCACTGGCACTCGAGCTGGAGTCCTCGGAGACGATGACTCCGCCCGGACACAGCGCCACCGAGCCGGTGATCGCCCAGAACCGGGGCAACGAGACGCTGACCCACGCGGGCTCGTGACCACCGGAGTCGGTGGCGCCGCGATCCTGCTCGGCGTCCTGGCGGGCCGCCTCGTTCTGCGGCACCACGAGCTGGTCGGGGAGGCTGTGGTGGTTCTCGTCATCCACGCGCGCCGAGAAGACAGGGGTGTCCACTGCGCCCGAGTACGGGGAGCTTGAACTGCGGTCACCATCCTGTTCGATGGTGCGGTAGGTCCCTGCAGGATCGACAGCTGTTACCTTTCCCGAGCGGGTGTCAAAGACATTGAGCACCAGCGGGTGGCCGAATTCTTTGGCCTTCCCCTCGACCTCGTCCTGGACGGTCCAGGCGGACACGGCCTGGGCACTGGCCTGGATCGCGACCAGAGCCCAGTTGTCGGGCTTGTCCTCCCCCTTGAGGGACACGGTCCCTCCACTGTCGATGTTCTCCACCGTCCCGTCCTTGGCGGCGTTGACA
Organism: Actinomyces acetigenes; assembly: GCF_031296635.1. Taxonomy (NCBI): domain Bacteria; kingdom Bacillati; phylum Actinomycetota; class Actinomycetes; order Actinomycetales; family Actinomycetaceae; genus Actinomyces; species Actinomyces acetigenes. The sequence continues at coordinate 2,633 of NZ_JASPFC010000055.1, read as the reverse complement.
ATCCAGCCACCGACATTGACGGGTTGCCCGGCGATCACCTGAGCCCTGATTCCCCGGGAGGAGAGATAAGAGCCACTGCTGCTCCCGGCATTAGGTAGAGCCTCGAGGTCGATGACAGGACGCTGAAACTGCGAGTCCTCCCGCTTGTCCCGGACGACCACGGAGGAGTGCCCACCGGGTCCCGGAATCGCCGCCTTCTCCTCGTCGAGCGGCGTGAGCTCGCGTCCGCCGGCAGTGTCGTAGACCTTGCGGTTGATGACGGTCTTCGAATCGGTCAGCTGCACCGCGGGAGTCGCCCCGGTCACCTGGGTATCAAGAGCGACCCGGCCCGTATCCGTGCTCAGGACCACCACGCGGGTGACATCCTTACCCGAGTCATTGTCATTGAAGGCGCTGTCGGGCGAGACGTCGAAGGCGTAGGCGAGCCAGGCACCGTCAGGGGACGTGAAGGCGGACCGTCCGCCATAGAGCCTCACCCCCTTGAGAGGCCTGAGCCTCCCATGACTCGATTGGTCATTCAGCTTGGTCGTTGCGAAAGTCCACAACGCCTTTCCGGTTGAGGAGTCCAGCCCGTAGACGCCGTCTCCGGTGACGACAACGGCGCCGCGCACCCCGGCGAGAATCTGGTCAACACTGTATTTGTCAAAGGGGGCGGTCCACAGCGGGTCGGCATCCACCTGCTTCTTGCCAGCCGTTGCGGACGCCATCTCCTCGACTGTCGGAAAACCGTCATGGTCGGCGGCCGCACTGGTCGTGACACGAACAAAATGATCGTAGGAGCTGCTGATGAGGCCGGGGACCGTCACCGCAATCACGGTGACCACGGCGATACAGATAAGGCTCATCCCCACGTCCCGCACGCTCTGTCCAACAGGCTTCCGGGCCGCAGCAGTCGCTTGCTGAACGTACTGCGGTTGCTGCGAGGATGCCGACGACGAGCCGATCATCCTCCCGTACGCAAGGGCAGCACTATCCGACGTCGCGGCGCCGCTCCACGACGTCGCCGCGCCCTGCGCCGCCTGAGGCGGCGCAGCCGGCCGGTAGACACGCAGGGCCAGATGGCTCAAGAGGGCGAGAACCAGACAGACCCATCCAACGACCACCAGGCCGATATATTCAGGGACGATTGCGCCCGCGCGCACGATTCTGTCGAGAGTTCCATCGGCTATGGCGTAAAGGAACAGCAGGATAGAGACAATAACCGATCCGCCGACCGCGCATCCAACAATGCCGCCAGCCGGCAACCTGGGGGGACGCCGCACCCGACCCACAACCGAGAGAATGATAAAAATCAACGGAAACAGGTTGAGTGTGCTCCATGATCCGCTGACCAACGGCACCGGCAGCGGTGAACGCAGCGCCTCCGCGATCCCCCAACCCAGCAGGATGAGGGCCGCGCCCCCTGCCGCCAGACGCACTCCGGCCAGAAGGCTGAAGACCACTCGCCGGCGACGCGAGCTCCGCTGGGCACCTGGAACCGGGGAGGGCCGCCTCCATCCGGCACCATCAGCACCGTTGACCGTCGGGTAGCCACGTTGATTCACCGAGACTTCGGACGGACCGCTTCCGAAGCCGCCGAGCGGCGACGTCGCGTCATTACTCATGGGATGAGTGTCAGGCCCGCACGAGGATTCAACAATGGGGAGTGCGGCCACCTTTACCTGCCGGGACGTCCCACACGCGGACCAACTGCGGACCACGCTCCGCGGGCCGGACAGGACAATTCCCGCCATCGGGCTGACAGGGCCCGCCGCCCGGGGGAGACTACGAGGTGCGCGGCCCCGCGTCTGACCCCCGCCCCACGAGGCCGCACGCGACACGACCGGCAGGACCGGCGGCGTCCCACCACGGCGCCTCCACTCGGGAGGACACCACCATGACCTTCACCTACACGCTCACCTGCACACTCGACACCACCGCGGCCCTCCCGCCCGTGGCCGGCAGTGAGGAGCAGCGCGCCTACTGGGTCACCCCCACCATCCTGGCGTGGCCGCTGTCGCTGCTGCCCCGGGGCATGGACCGCGAGGTCGTCGTCACCAACGCCGGCGACCCCCTCCCCGGCTCCGGCCTCGCCCTGCGTCTCATCACGGCGCCCGACGGCGGCGCCGCAGCCATCCACGGCCGGATCCTGGGCGCGGACGGCATGCCCACCCCGACGGTCACGCCCCTGCGCATCGTCGGGAACCTGCCCGGCGAGGTCCTCGCCGCACACCCCCATCTGGAGGGCTACATCGCCCTGAGCACGACCGACGCCGCCGGCACCCCTCTGCTCGACGACGACGCCGTCGCCTCCGCCCTGACCGGCCAGGTCGCCGTCGCCCAGTACGTCGGGCTCCCGGACCCCACTGAGGCCGCCGACGTCAGTGGCGCCCGCCTCGACGCCTTCACCGGGGTGCAGACCGCCATCCTCCTGGACCACCTCTACGCCGAGGCCGCCACCCGCGCCGAGCTGGGCGTCGCCTTCACCGGCGGCCTGCCCTCCTTCGCCCTGTGGGCGCCCACCGCGCAGGCCGTCACCCTTCTGACCTGGGAGACCGGTGACCCGCTGGGTTCGGTGCCGGAGGTCCCCGGCCCGCCGCGACGCACCCCGGCCGTCCGCACCGGCGACGGCCGCTGGGTCGTGGCCAACCACC
>NZ_JASPFC010000054.1:0-12112 GCF_031296635.1 Actinomyces acetigenes | reverse complement strand
CCGCTGACCCTGCGACGCCTGCCTCCACATCACAAGCCCCTGCCCCTCGTGCGCCGACACAGGCAACCGTCCTGACGTCATCATTTTCCGCTATTCGGCGGATTCCAACCGCCGACACGGACAATTTTCTTCACTACACTTCTCGGCGACACACCACCCAGATCGAGCCACGGTGCCGCCGCACCCCGGCAACACGCCCGACACCTCCCAACCCTTGAGAAGAGCAGCATCGCCACATGGATGAGATCAAACCATTCCGACCGTTGCAGGTGCCGGTAGCTATCGCCCTCAGCGCCTTCACCATCATCGCACTCGCGGAGCTGCATAGCCTCGACCCTGGCTCCGATTCGACTGACTCATTCACCGCCTTGACCACCATTGTTTTCTGGACAATCTCCGCAGGGGTGGCCACCTACAATTCACCGCAAGCACAAGGGGCCGCAAGTGCAGTATTCACTGTCACCGCCCTCATAGGCGAGATCATGCCGGCAGGCAGTGGCCATAGACAGAACATCCTCTCGGAGATCTCTCCAATCCTGTGGGTCCTGGCCGGAATCATGTGCGGATCGGCCGCAGCAACATGCACCACCATCAGCCGCACGAGCAAGCATCATTCAACTCTCGGCCTCAAGGACCGACTCCTCGAGACAATTGAGGTGGCGATACTTGCAAGTATCCTAGCATCCGCACCACCCGTGAGCACCTCGCCCTCTCACTTATGGACGTCATCCGGACAGGCGAGTATGTCCGCCATCACATTCCTCTGCGGTTTCACAATGACATTATTTGCTGGAATGTCGCCCTTCATACCCTTGATCTACCTGGCTATCACCATCGGCCGCTACTACTCCTTCGACGACTCAGAGGCGGCTCGAAACTATCTCGCCGACATTCTCCCCGTCCCTCTTCTCGCCGTCTCTGCGACAGTCGGACTGCTCACCATGTACCACTACAAGAAGCCACGACCAATCACGTCGAGCCAAGCCACAGAATCTCACACCTCACCACACCAAGAGGACACTCATGAATGATGAGATCTCTTTTCAGCAGCTACGCACACCCATCGCCGTGGCGCTCACGGTGATTCTCAACTCGATGTTCACTCTACCCTCGGATGCGCGCTTGACAGATCTTTCCAAGGTTGAGAATCCGCTTATCCTTGCCTCGATCCTTCTGATTTTCCCTCTGGTGATATGGAATCACCCGCCCAGCCTGGCGGCTTCAGGAGCAACCCTGCTGATCCTGAGCGTTCTGGCACATTCCCGTGACGACACGATGGGGGATTTCGAGGACTCCGCCAGGCCTCTATGGTTCACCGCCGGACTGCTCCTGGGCTCAGCGCTCGCCTTCGTCGCAAGAAAGCACGTACACTCGACCCTCTCGCAGGTATCCGGGTGGAGGTATATCCTCCACCCGGCACGGCTGGCTGAGGCACTCATCGGAATCGGCATCGTCCTCGTTCTTTTCAGACCCTCAAACCCACAGTTTGTCCAGGTCGAGCATGCCGACACTGCCACCAGTGAGGGCTCCTTGCTCTTCTGGTTTGCCGCGAGGCTATTCATTACCCTGTTGGCCGCCGTTTCCCCGACGGCCTCCATCATCTGCTTGGCTGCCGTCGTCTGGTTCCACGGCGTCAACGAGCACAGTGCGTTCCCCACCACCGGCACCGTTTCCGTCCTGTTCATCCTTGTGCTGGTGAGCGTCAGTCCTCTGTTCGTCCTTCATGATCGTCCAGCACAGGAGACCGCGGATTCCGACACCGGGGCCGACGACGCCGACGCCAACCTCACCAACCGCGCAGAAGTTCCCCACCGGTGAGCGCGCCACGGTTTTATCCCCAGCGCCGTCTACCATCGGATCATGCCGACTGACATCAGCCCGAGCACTCGGCTGCGGGCGTGGGAACGAGCCATGGAGTGGCCCCTGGCCGGCGCCGCCGTCGTCTTCCTGGGCGCCTACGCCTGGGAGGTACTCACCAACGCGCAGGGCGGGGCCAAGGAGGCAGCCGAGTTCGTGATCGGCGCCGTGTGGGCACTGTTCGGCGTCGACTATCTTGTCCGCCTGGTACTGGCGCCGAGCCGGGGCCGCTGGTTCCTCCACCACCTGCCCGACCTGGCGATCATTGTTCTGCCGATCCTGCGGCCACTCAGGCTCCTGCGCCTGGTGACGCTCGTGAGCATCATGCAGCGCAGCGCCGGCACCGCGCTGCGCGGGCGCATCACCCTGTACACGGCCGGCAGCGCCACCCTGCTCATCTTCACCTCGGCACTGGCCGCGCTGGATGCGGAACGTCATGAGCCGGGCTCCTCGATCCAGTCCTTCGGCCAGGCCCTGTGGTGGGCGCTGACGACGATCACCACCGTCGGCTACGGCGACACCTTCCCGGCCTCCACACAGGGACGTTTCATCGCGGCACTGCTCATGATCGGTGGGGTGGCACTCGCCGGCGTCGTCACAGCGACCCTGGCCTCGTGGATCGTCTCACTGGTCGAGGAGGAGAACGCCGAGCAGGAGGCCGCCACGCAGGCGCAGGTGGCAGCCCTGCAGCAGCAGGTCAGCGAGCTCAGTGAGCGCATTGACCGGCTTCTGAAGATGCCCGACTCGGGTCGATGAGCGCGCGATCCGACTTGCGGCGACGCCGTCGGCCTATCTCCTCGAGTCGGCATCCAACCCACTGAAAGGCCATAACCATCACCTCAGACGGTTTACGCTACTCGTCGAGGAACCGACCACGTCTGTACTGACAGCGGTACCTTGCAGGCCGGACACACCCTCCGCCAGCCGTCTGAGAAAAACGGCATCGTCATACGAACAACGAGGACAAGCGTTCCACACACTTCACATACCAGCAGCCATCGTGGGCATTGCCATCACAGCAGTCTCTCTTAAACTGGTGACATGGAGCTCCCCTATTCGATTTTACTCATTTGACGACAAAACGACTCAGATCGGGTATCTCGTCAACGCTCTCCCCATTCTTTTGACCGCCATCGCAGCCACCGTCTGACTCCTCACCGCATACAGCCACAAGAAGCCCAGGTCTGTCACACAGCAATGCCCCGAAGAACGCGAGCCATTCATGGCGCAGGCGCCACCACACCGTCAACCACACCTCAAAGTAACGACGAAAGGAGATTCATGAAGAACAACGAGTCACTTCAACAGGTGCGACCCCCATTCACTATGGCGCTCACAGCAATTTTCGCGTCGCTACTCGCCTCCATGACAAGCGCGGATCACCCTGGAAGCCCATTGATCCTCATCCCTCTTCTGATGATTCTCCCATGGGTCACCTGGAATCACCCACCCAGCCTGGCAACCTCTGGGGCGATGCTGTTGACGGTGAGCATCCTGGCACCGTACAACAGCGACGGGCCGAACGACCTTTATCTCGCTTACAGGACTCTATGGTTCTTCGCCGGCCTGCTCCTGGGAGCGGCGCTCGCCCTCATTATAGGAGAGCGCATACGCTCGTGGCACCCGCACATACGTGGGTGGCGATACACCCTTCATCCTGCACGGCTCGCCGCAGCAGCAACTGGAACCATCATCGTTCTCGCCCTTTTTAAACCATCAACCCAGTCATCGCAGATCGAACAGACTCAGACAGCCACGAACAACGACACAGTAATATTTTGGCTCGCAGCCGGCCTGTTCATCACCTTGCTGGCGTCCATCTCCCCCACAGCCACCATGATCTGCTTGATCGCCTTCATCTCCATCCACGGTGTCACTACCCACGCACCTTTTCCGAACGCAAGCGTCGTCTTCGTTCTCATCCTCTTCACGCCCGCAATCATCGGCCCCCTGTTCCTTCCTCGCGACCTCACCGCGCATGAGGCCGAGGAATCCGACACCAGCACCGATGCCTCTGCCATCCCGACCCCCACCTCCGAGACCTCACCAAAGGAGGCATCGTGAACTTCAGATCGGACACCTAGTCCGCAAGCACCGAGCCGGGCATTTCTCGCGTAGACCTACAGAATTTCTGTTGGGGGCCGCGAAAAATGCCCGGCTCGGCGTGAGGAGAGGTCAGCCCCGGATCTCGGCGGCGACCAGCTCGGCCAGCTCGACGGCGTTGAGGGCCGCGCCCTTGCGCAGGTTGTCCCCCACGGCGAAGAACTGCAGGCCGTGGCCCGGCGCGAAGGCCTGGTCGGCGCGCAGACGCCCCACGAAGGTGCCGTCGCGGCCGGCGCCCTTCAAAGGGCTGGGCACATCCTGGTAGGTGACGCCAGGCGCCGCCTCCAGCAGCTCGCGGGCCCGCTCGACGCTGATCTCACGGGCGAACTCGGCATTGATGCTGAGGCCGTGCCCGGAGAACACCGGGATGCGCACACAGGTGCCGGAGACCAGCAGGTCGGGGATCTCGAGGATCTTGCGCGACTCGTTGCGCAGCTTCTGCTCCTCGTCGGTCTCGCCGGAGCCGTCGCCGGCGTCGTTCCCGGCCCAGGCGACGGCGTTGAAGGCGATGGTGTCGACGTAGACCTCCGGCGCGGGGAACTCGACGGCCCGCCCGTCCAGGGCCAGGCCCTCCATGTCCTCGTTCACGACGGCGCGCACCTGCCCGGCCAGCTCGGCCACCCCGGCCCGCCCCGAGCCGGAGACGGCCTGGTAGGTGGAGACGATGAGGCGGATGAGCCCGGCCTCCTCGTGCAGCACCTTGAGGGCGGGCATGGCCGCCATGGTGGTGCAGTTGGGGTTGGCGATGATCCCCTTGGGGCGCTCGCGCAGCGCGTGCGGGTTGACCTCGCTGACCACGAGCGGCACCTCGGGGTCCTTGCGCCAGGCCGAGGAGTTGTCAACGACGACGGCCCCGGCCTCAGCGAAACGGGGGGCGTACTCGCGCGAGGCCGCACCCCCGGCGGAGAAGATGGCGACGTCGATGCCGCTGAAGTCCGCGGTGGCGACGTCCTCGACCTCGACCTGGGCGCCACGGAAGTCCACGACGGTCCCGGCGCTGCGGGCCGAGGAGAAGAAGCGCACCGAGCGGGCCGGGAAGTCGCGCTCGGCCAGCATCGCGCGCATGACGCGGCCGACCTGGCCGGTGGCCCCCACGACGGCGACGCAGACGCCGTCGGCCACTCCGGTGTAGGTGTTCACAGGACTGCTCATCGTCCGGTCCCTCCGTAGACGACCGCCTCGGCGGCCTGGGCGTCGAGGCCGAAGGCGGAGTGGACGGCGCGCACGGCCTCGTCGAGTACGGCGTCGTCGACCACCACCGAGATGCGGATCTCGGAGGTGGAGATCATGTGGATGTTGACCCCGGCCTCGCTCAGCGAGCCGAACAGACGCGCCGAGACCCCCGGGTTGGAACGCATGCCGGCCCCCACCAGGGACAGGATGCCGATGTCGGGGTTGAAGTGCAAGCTTCGGAAGCCCAGCTCCTCGCGGGCGGCCTCCAGGGCCTCGCGGGCGGCGGCGGAGTCGCCGTCGGGGCAGGTGAAGGAGATGTTGGTCAGGCCCGTCCCCTCGGCGGAGACGTCCTGGACGATCATGTCGATGTTGGCGTCGGTGCCGGCCACGATCGCGAAGATGTGGGCGGCGGCGCCGGGGACGTCGGGCACGCCCACGAGCGTGATCTTGTCCTGGCTGCGGTCGTGGGCGATTCCGGAGATGACGGGGGCTTCCACGTGGTCCTCCTTGGCGGACGGGCGGGGGCGGGCCTGGGCCCGCGCGGCGATGGCGTTGCGGTGCGCGGTGTCGACGACGGCGGCCGAGGGCCCCTCGTCGAGCCCGGCGGGGTCTGAGGGCGAGGCCGTAGCGGCCGTAGAGACCGGGGCTGCCGGGGCGGCTCCCTGGGCCTCGCCGGCGGCCTGCGGGGCTGCCGGGCTCGGGGTACTGGGCGCGCTGTCGGTGTCGGCGGCGACGACGTCGTCGAGCTGGGCGGCCACGACCGAGGGCACGAAGGCGCCCTTGCGGCGGCCGTCGTAGATCCAGGTCCCGGTCTTGTCGGAGAAGGAGGAGCGCACGTGCAGGGGCACCCCGAAGCGGCGGGCGTACTCCACGGCGCGCAGGTGGAGGATCTTGGCGCCGTGGGCGGCCAGCTCCAGGGTCTCCTCGCTGGAGAGGGACTCGATGCGCTTGGCGGTGGGGACGATGCGGGGGTCGGCGGTGAACAGGCCGTCGACGTCGGTGTAGATTTCGCAGACGTCGGCGTTGAGGGCGGCGGCCAGGGCGACGGCGGTCGTGTCGGAGCCGCCACGCCCCAGGGTGGTGGTGTCCTCGACCTCGTTGATGCCCTGGAAGCCGGCAACGATGGCAACCGAGCCGGTCTGGATGGAGCGGGCCACGCGCTCGGGCAGCACGCCGACGATGGAGGCCCTTCCGTACTTGGAGTCGGTGAGGACGCCGGCCTGGGCGCCGGTGTAGGCGCGCGCCGGGACGCCGAGCTCGGAGACGGCCATGGCGAGCAGGGCCACGGAGATGCGCTCGCCGGCGGACAGCAGGATGTCCATCTCGCGGGCGGGGGCGTCGGTGGTCAGGGCGGCGGCCTGGTCGAGGAGCTCGTCGGTCGTGTCCCCCATCGCAGAGACGACGACAACGACCGTGTTGCCGGCCTGCCGGGTGGCGACGATGCGCCGGGCGACGCGCCGCATCGCGTCGACGTCGCTGACGGACGAGCCGCCGTACTTCTGGACGACCAGTGCCATATGGCGCTCCTCGGGTCCTGGAATCAGTGCGTGTCTAGCATCAGGTGCTCCGCGCCGGTGCGGGCGTCCTGGCAGGGGCTTCCGGGGACGGAGCCGTCGCCGTGCGGCGCCCACGACGACGTGGCTGGGGCAAGCATACGGTGCGCCGTGTTGCCGACACATCACGCGCTCCCCGGCCCCTCCCCACCCACACTTCGCGGCCCCCAGCCCTCGCCCCACACGCACACCCCGGCCCACACTTCGACAGAATCTTCAGAAACGACCCGGAGCCGCGTCGATTTTGAAGTTTTGGTCGAAGTGTCGAAGCGAGGCGAGCCCGAGAGCCACCCCGCTCACACCCACTCTTAAGTACTCTAAAAATGTTAGAGTGAACCCATGGGTCACGACGACATCGATGCGCTACTCAACCTCCCCATCAACGAACGCGGTGAGCGACTGGCTCAGACGCAGGAGAACCAGTGGTTCGAACGCAAATCCATCCGTGTTGACCAGAAGAGCTTCGCCAAGGCCATCATCGGGATGGCGAACGCGGAAGGTGGAACCGTCGTCGTCGGCTTGAGCGAGAAGCAAGTCGAGGGGACCGACTCCACACCCTCTCAAACCAACAGGCTTCGCCAGGTACCGATGACCATGGTGGCTCCACCACTGCGCGCCCACTTCCGGGAGGTCCCGGTGATGAACGACGACGGCACGCAAGACCATCTCCTCGTCGCCCAGGTACCTCCCAGCCGACACGCACACCGGCGCAGTGACGGAACAGCCTTCCTGCGCATGGGCGACTCCACCGTGAAGCTTGACGGCCCGATGTGGGAAGAGCTCGTCTACGACCGGGAGGCCGAGACATATGAGGCCCAGCCCGCCGGTATCACGATGGCTGACCTGAGCGGAAAGGCAATCGATCGACTACGAGCGGAGATCGGCGCACACGGAGACGACAGCCACGTCTTACGCAGCCGCAGCCTCCTGACACAGGACGGCAAGCCCACCATCGCCGCACTCCTGCTCTTCGGCACTGCACCCGAGCAGCTTCTGCCGCAGGCACTGGTGCGCGTCCTACGCTACCGAGAGGACGAGACAGGCACCGGAGCGCGCCAAACCATGGAGGCCGACGGCGATCGACGCCTCGAGGGCACCATCCCGGACGTCATCACCAGAGCGGCTGAGCTCATCGATCAGTGGGCCCCCAAGCGCAGGGCCCTGAAGAACGAGGGGACCTTCGGCCCCACGGACATCATCCCCCGGGACGCCTGGCTGGAAGCCGTGGTGAACGCCGTCGTCCACCGCTCTTACTCGATGGCTGGAGACCACATCCGCGTGTCGATCTTCCCCCACCGCATCGAGGTTTCCAGTCCAGGCCGTTTTCCCGGAATGAGCGATCCGAGTCGCCCGCTCGAGATCGCGCGATACGCACGCAACCCGCGCATCGCGAGGGTGTGCGCGGACCTCGGGATCACGCAGGAGCTCGGCGAGGGCATTCGGCGCATGGTTGACGACATGCGCCGAGCCGGTCTCGCGGACCCTCACTATCGTCAGACCTCAACCAGTGTCATCGTGAGGCTGGATGCGACGTCGGCCATCTCGCGCGACGTCATTGAGAAACTGCCTCACGGCTCGCTCGAGGTCGTCACGCTCCTGCGAAGCACCGGTCCATTAGGTACGGGGGAGATCGTGTCGGGCGTCAACGCATCCCGCCCTACGGTCCTGCGGTGGCTCAAGACGCTGCGCGACGAGGGACTGGTGGAGAGAAGAGGGCAGTCACCTCGAGACCCGCGAGCCACATGGTACGTACCCGGCACCTGACCCCCACCGCTGCCACCTCACTGCCCGCAGCAGAGTCCTCCGGCCGCCCACTCACATCTACTATAAAATATTGAGAGTAGCGACGTGAACTTGCAGAGCGTTGGAATGACAAGGAACGACTCGCCTCGAACGGTGCTACTGCCAACCTACTCGAACGCTACTCGAAGTTCTCTTAACAGCCGCAGGCCCACACTTCGACAGAATCTTCAGAAACGACCCGGAGCCGCGTCGATTTTGAAGTTTTGGTCGAAGTGTGGCGAGCCCGAATCCCGTCCGCCGCCTCGGTCAACGACATAGCCTGGTCACATGAGCATTGAAGTCTCCCAGCTCACCCGCTTCTTCGGTCGGGCGCCGGCGGTGCGCCAGCTGGACATGTCGGTGCCCAGTGGCGCAGTCACCGGCCTGGTCGGCCCCAACGGCGCCGGTAAGACCACGCTGCTGCTCATGCTGGCGGCCCTCCTGGCCCCAGACTCCGGGACGATCCGGGTGGCGGGCCTGGACCCGGTCACCCAGTCGCGCGAGGTTCATCGCACCGTGGGCTGGATGCCTGACGCCTTCGGCACCTGGGACTCCCTGACCTGCACCGAGATCCTCCTGACCTTTGCCGCCGCCCAGGGCATGGATGCCGCCACCGCCCGCCCCCGAGCCCTTGAGATGCTCGCTCTGGTCCACCTCGATGAGATGGCGCGCACACCGGCCCGGGTCCTCTCCCGCGGCCAGAAGCAGCGCCTGGGCCTGGCCCGCGCCCTCATCCACGCCCCCAAGGTCCTGCTCCTGGACGAGCCGGCCGCCGGCATGGACCCGCGTTCGCGCGCCGACCTGCGCGTCCTGCTGCGCGACCTGGCCTCGGGCGGCACCACGATTCTGCTCTCCAGCCACATCCTGTCGGAGATGGAGGAGATGGTCGACGGCGTCGTCTTCATGTCCCACGGGACCGCCGTCGCCTCGCCGCCGGGGTGGGGCCCGACGCCCGGCCAGGCGGGCTCAGGCGCGCCAGCCCCGCTTCCGATGCAGCGGACCTGGCGGATGCGGGCCCTGGACGCTGGGCGCCTGGGCGAGTGGACGCACTCCGCGCAGCTGTCCGCCACGGCGGAGGAGGACGGCGCTGTGCGCCTCCCGGTCGCCGACGACGCGGCAGCGGCCCGTCTGCTGCGCGAGGCCGTTGAGGCCGGGGTGGAGGTCGTCTCCTTCGCCCCGCTGTCCGGGACCCTGGAGGAGACCTACCTGGCTCTGGAAGGAGAACGCCGATGACCTGGACCGGTGTGCGCACCATCATGGTGCTCGAGCTGCGTCAGCGGGTGAGAGCCACGCGCTGGCGCATCATGCTGGGGATCTGGCTGGCAGTCCTCATCCTGCTGTGCGGTGGGCTGGTGATCGCCATCGAGACCACGAGCTCCTCAGGGGCGTCCAACGACTATCTTCTGACGCTCTACGACATCGTCGTCTGCTTCGTGCTGGGGATCGGGCTCATCGTCGCCCCCACGCTGTCGGCGACCTCCATCAACGGTGACCGGGCCGACGCGACTCTAGCACTGCTGCAGGCCACGGCGCTGCGCAGCCAGGAGATCGTCGTCGGCAAGCTGCTGGCGGCCTGGGTGGCAGCGATCGCCTTCCTGGCCGTGGCCACGCCCTTCCTCGTCCTCTTGACATTCGCGGGCGGCTCGCACTGGCAGGCCCTCCTCGCGCACCTGGTCATCCTCGTCTTCACACTGGGGTCGGTGTGCGCCATCGGCCTGGGCTTCTCGGCGTTGGCAGCGCGGCCCTCGGCCTCGGCGGTCCTGACCTACATCGTGGTGACCGCCCTCGTCGTCGGGACTCCACTGTTCATGCTCATCAGCGCGCCCCTGGCGGTCAGCAACCAGACAGTGGTGACCTACGAGGTGGATTACGACAACTCCACCGAGGGCAAGCGCGTGTGCAAGACCGACCCCGAGGTCTCGGTCGAGGAGGTCACCCACACCGATCGGATCTGGTGGATGTTGGCTCCCAACCCCTTCGTGACCCTGGCGGATGCCACCGCCCACGCGCCCCGTCAGCTCGGCCGCGGAGGCCACCGCAGTAGCTACTCCCTTCTGGAGGCCACTGGTTCGTGGACCGACGAGCTGCGCGATCCCAAGCCCGATCGGGTCGTCAGCAACTACTGTGAGAACTGGGAGGACTCCTCCGACGATCCTTCCAGCAGACGTGACGACGGGGCTCCCGTGGCCAAGCACCTGGCCTTCTGGCCCGCGAGCCTCGTGGTACTCATGGCCCTGGGAGCCGGCGGCGTGGTGACGGCCAGCAGGCGTCTGCGCGTGCCGGCTGGCAGGCTGCCACGCGGCGTGCGCCTGGCCTGACCCTCCCACCCCTCCTATCCCTCCCATCGAGCCGGGCGTTTTTCGCGTAGCCCCACAGAATTTCGGTCGGGCTACGCGAAAAATGCCCGGCTCGGCGCAGAGAATCAGTCCTCCACGCGGCGTCGGCCCTCGAAGGCTCGCCCGAGGGTGACTTCGTCGGCGTACTCCAGGTCGGCGCCCACGGGCAGGCCGGAGGCGAGCCGGGAGACGGGCACGGCCATGGTGCGCAGCATGCGGGTGAGGTAGGCGGCGGTCGCCTCGCCGACGACGTCGGGGTCGGTGGCCAGGATGACCTCCTCGACCTCGCCGTCTCCCAGGCGTCCGAAGAGCTCGCGCACGCGCAGGTCGTCGGGGCCGACACCGTTGATGGGGTCGATGGCGCCGCCGAGCACGTGGTAGAGCCCCCGGTACTCGCGGGTGCGCTCGATGGCGACGACGTCCTTGGGCTCTTCGACGACGCAGATGACGCGCTGGTCGCGGCGGGGGTCGCGGCAGATGGCGCACTGGGGGGCCTCGGCGATGTTGCCGCAGGTCTCGCAGAAGCGGACCTTGGCCTTGACGGCGCGCAGGGCCTCGATGAGGCGCTCGACGGCGGCCGAGTCGGCGGCCAGAATGTGGAAGGCCATGCGCTGGGCGGACTTGGGGCCGATGCCGGGCAGCTCGCCGAACTCGTCGATGAGGTCCTGGACGGCGCCTTCGTAGACGGCGGGCATGTCAGCGTCCTTCCTGGGTCACGGTGACCTCTTCGATGACCTGGGCGCCGAGGATCCGTTTGACGACCTCGAGCCCGACGACGCCGGCGTCCTCGGCGTCGGGGTCGTCCTCACTGGGGGTGTCGTCGGCCAGGGAGTCGGTATCGGCCTCCTGGGCGGCGGCGCGGGCCGCGGCCATGGCGGCGGCCAGGCGCGAGCCGGCGATGCCCGACGGCGCCCAGGTGGAGTCGTCCTCAGGTGGGGCGCTCGGGGCGCTGGGCTCCTCGGGGGGTGGGCCCGGGCTGAAGGGGCTCGACGGCGTCCCCTCCCAGGTGACGGGGGCCAGGCCGGGTGATCCTGCGGTGGTCTCCGGGGCGCCGGGCACCCCGGGCGCGCTGCCGGCCCCGGGTGCCTGCGGGGACGGGGAGGAGGGCGTCTGCTGGAGGGACTGGGGGGCCGCCGGAGCGGACGCGGCCCCGCCGGGAATCTCCGGCAGGGCGCGCAGACGGTGGACGGTGGCCAGGGGCGCCTCGTCGGGCGCCTGCGCGGCGGGGGCGGAGCGGGACTGCGTGGGTGAGGCTGAGGCCGCTGGCGCCGGTGTCGGGGCCGGGGTGGACTGGGGACCGGTGGGCGC
>NZ_JASPFC010000053.1:0-12409 GCF_031296635.1 Actinomyces acetigenes | reverse complement strand
CGGCTCCGGGTCTTTTTTGAAGATTCGGTCGAAGTGTTAAGCGAGTGCCGGCACTTGGCAACCGCCAGCCTCCGCGGCGAGTGATCGTCTAGGCTCGCAGCATGGCAACTCCGGAGTTCATCGTCTCCCTGCGGCAGAAGATCGAGCATGACATGCTGTGGCTGCCGGGGGTGAGCATCGTCGTCGTCGACGAGGCCGGCCGGCTCCTGCTGGGGCGGCGCGCCGACAACGGGCGCTGGGCGGTCGTCTCCGGCATCCCCGAGCCCGGCGAGCAGCCGGCGGTGGCGATCCGGCGCGAGTGCCTGGAGGAGACCGGTGTGGACGTGGAGGTGCTGGCGCTCACGAGCGTGACCGCGGGCGAGCCCTTCGCCTTCCCCAACGGAGACAACTGCGTGTTCATGGACATCAACTTCGTGGGTCGGGCGCGCCCCGGCAGCGCGGAACGCGCCCATGTGGCCGACGACGAGTCCACGCAGGTGGGCTGGTTCGCGCCGGACGCGCTGCCCGAGCCGCTGCTGAGCTCGACACCCGGACGCATCGAGGCGGCCCTGGCCTGGCTGGCCGACCCGACGTCGGGCGCGCGCTTCCACCCGGCGTCCTGACGCCGAGCCGGGCATTTTTCGCGTAGCCCCACGGAATTTCTGCCCGGCTACGCGAAATCTGCCCGGCTCGGCACAGGGGAGACGGAGGCTGGGCGGAGTCACTCCGCGGGCGGCTCGACGACGAGCGGCGCCTCGCCGGGGCGCGTACCTCGGCGCGGGGCGTCTGCACCACCCTTGGTATGATTCGGGTATGACTCAGAAGATCGCGGTGAGCCTCCCGGACGAGCAGGTCGTCTCGATTCGCCGTGCGGTCGCACAGGGCAGGGCGGCATCGGTATCGGGATTCGTCAGCGCAGCAGTCGCTCGCGCGCAACGGGAGGACAGCCTCGCCCAGCTGCTGGACGACCTTGATCGCGAGCTCGGCCCCGTCGACGACGCGGACCTGGCCTGGGCCGACAAAGCTCTGGGACTGGTGTGACCACCGCCAGCAGGAGGCGCGCCAAGGGCCTGACCCTCGACACCGGCGCACTGCTCGCACTTGAGCGCGGGGACTCGCGGGTCCGCGCGCTCCTTCGCCGGGCCTCGGAGACGGGCCTGCCCCTGAGCGTGCCAGCTGGAGTCGTGGCACAGGCCTGGCGGGGCGGTCCGCGGCAGGCCCGCGTCGCACGGCTGCTGGCGGACCCCAGCGTGCACGTGGCACCGCTGGACGACATGACGGCGCGAGCCGTCGGTCTGCTGTGCGGACGCAGCGGACACCGGGACATCGTTGACGTTCACGTCGCCCTGCTGGCGCAGGAACAGGGGCACACCGTGGTGACCTCTGACCCTGAAGACCTGAGCGCGGTCCACCCCGGCCTCCCACTCATCACGGTCTAGACGAGCGTCGCAAACCCCAGCCGGTGACGTGCTGCACACCCAGACGCCGAGCCGGGCATTTTTCGCGTAGCCCCACAGAATTTCTGCCCGGCTACGCGAGAAATGCCCGGCTCGGCACAAGAGTCACTCCGCGGGCGGCTCGACGACGAGCGGCGCCTCACCGGGGGCACGCACCTCAGCGCGGGGTGCCGGTTCCAGGGCCAGGCTCACGTGCAGCCGCTGCCCCTGCTCGCCGACGGCGTCGTAGGACAGTCGCGGGTTGTCCAGCTCGGTGACCTCGGTGCGGGCGCGCACGAGCCAGGGGTGGCGGCGTCGCAGCCCGATGAGGTCCTGGTGGAGCCGCAGCATCCAGGCGCCCTGCGGCGCGAGCCCGGACGGGGCGGCCGGCAGGGCGGGGCGGACCTCGTCGTCGCCGCCGAGGGTCTCGGTCTTCACCCCGCGGAAGGCCTGCTCGTCCCCGTAGTAGACGCTGGGCACGCCGCCCACGGTCATGAGCAGGACGACGGCGAGCGCCGCCCCACCGGCCCCAACCTTGCTGGCGATGCGGGTGACGTCGTGGTTGCCGACGAAGGTGGCCGGGAGGAACCGGTCCAGCAACTCGTTGTGGCGCTTGAGGCACCAGTCGAGCTCGTAGAAGTTGACGTCGGCCAGGGAGCTCCAGGTGGCCTTCCACAGCTCGTACTGGGTGACGGTGTCCACGGTGGAGGCCTCCACGAAGCCGGCGTAGTCGCCGTGGATGACCTCCCCCATGAACCAGGCGTCGGGGTGGCGCTCGCGCACGGCGGGCAGGACACTGGCCCAGAAGGCGGGGTCGACGGCGTAGGCGGCGTCCAGGCGCCAGGCGCTCGCGCCGCGGTCGAGCCAGTGGGTGAGCACCCGCACGGCCAGGTCGCGCACCTCGGCGGAGTCGTGGTTGAGGGCTGCCAGCGACTCGTGGCCCTCGAAGGTGGCGTAGCCGGGGCCGGACGGTCCGGCGTCGTTCCCGCCGGCGACGTCGTCGAAGCGGAAGAGGCCGCGTTCCTCTCCCCCGGCGCGGGCGGCCCGGAAGAGGGGGTGCTCGGTGCCGACGTGCCCGAGGACGCCGTCGAGCATGAGGGCCAGGCCCCGGGTGCGACAGGCCTCCGCGAGGCGGTCGAAGGCGGCGTCGTCGCCCAGACGGGGGTCGATGCGCAGGTGGTCGGTGGTGTCGTAGCCGTGGGTGGAGGAGGCGAAGATGGGGCCGAGTGACAGGCCGTTGGCGCCGAGCTCGACGGCGTAGTCGAGCCAGGGCTCTAGGCGGTCCAGGCGGGCGGGGGCGCCGGGTTCGGTCAGCGGCGTTCCCGGTTCGGGGCGGATGGGGGCGCCGGTGGCGCCCAGGGGGTAGGCCTGCCACCAGATGGCGTGGTCGATCCAGGCGGGGGTTGCAGGACGGCTTATTCCAGGTGACTCACTAACCATGTCTCCAAGGGTGCCGCCGCACCCGTTAGCATGTCAAGGTGCCATCTCGTACCGACAAGCGCCCCCGCCTGCGCATGGATCCTGCCGAGCGCCGCGAGCTGATCCTGTCCGCGGCGAGGCGTGCCTTCGCGAGCCGCCCGTATGAGGAGGTCTCGCTGGTCGAGGTCGCGGCGGAGGCTCAGGCCTCCGAGGCGCTGGTGCACAAGTACTTCGCCGGCAAGGCCGGCCTTTACGCCGAGGTGCTCCGGCTCGCTGCTGACGAGCTCGCCGAGCGCACTCGGCGGGCCGACGACGCCCTGCCGGAGGGGTCGTCGGCCCGGGACCGGGTGCGGACCTCGGTGCTGACCTACCTGGACTTCATCGCTGAGCGTTCCCCCGGCTGGGTGACCTACCAGGCACTGGCCGGGCACGATCCGGGCGATGAGGCAGCCCGGGTGAGGCGACAGGCGCGCGAGGCGGCGGTGGCGGCCCTGGCCGAGGTGGTCGGCGGCAGCCGGGGCCACCGCGACGACTTCGCCTTGTGGGGCTACCTAGGTTTCCTCGACGACGCCTGCCTGCGCTGGGTGCACGCCGGCTGCCCCGACGACCAGCGCCACAGCCTGGTTGACGCAGCGCTGGGCTGCCTGGAGGGGGCGCTTGGCGACTGGCGGCAATGACATCTGGGACCGCCCCGGCGAATATGCCACCCCGGAGCCGACAGTCCGGCCCTCAGACACGAACATGGGGCCCACCTCGCCAGGAGGTGGGCCCCACATGATGACGTCAGTGCGTCAGCGTAAGCCTCAGGCTCAGCGCACGGGCTTGCGGACCTCGGCGGAGAGGAACCAGGCCTGCTGCTCGAGCTTGCCGGTGAGGTCCTCGACGATGCCGGAGGAGGTGGGGTCCTCGGAGTCGACGTCGTCGTGCACGCCACGCAGGGTGGCGACGACGGCCTCGATGGCGGAGACGATGTAGGCGACGCCCTCACCGGTGAGGATCTCGCCCTCGGGGGCGGCCGGGACGGTGGTGGCGGCGGTGACGGTGGCCGGGCGGCCGTCGGGGACGGCGTTGATGGCGCGCATGCGCTCGGCGACCTCGTCGGAGCCCTCGCGGGCGATGTCGACGACGTCGTCGAGGTTGAGGTGGATGTCGCGGAAGTTCGGGCCGACGATGTTCCAGTGGATCTGCTTGCCGACCAGCTCGAGGGCGATGAGGTCGGTCAGGACGCGCTGGAGGTTGTCGCTCAGGGCGGCGGAGGCGGTGAAGGTGAGGTTGATGGACGGTGTCGTCATGGTGTCTGCGTTCATGGCCATCACTTTACTACATCGCGAATCTCTGTGGGTGTTACTTATGATTCACAGGTAAGCCATGCCTCACCTGGAACCGAGGCTCACCTGCCTGGACGGGTTCCTCTGGCAGCCCGCTCAGCCGACCTTGCAGGTGTTCGGCTCTCCGGTCTCTTCCTCCTCGGAGGCGAGCCAGTGCCCGCCGCTGCCGGGCACCATGGTGTTCTTCGCCGGGATCCGCGCCTTGTTGGTGGGTTCGGTGACGTCCTTGCCCTGCGCGTCGACGTAGGTCACCTGCGTCATGTCCACGCAGTAGGAGACGGCGGCGCTCTGGCCGTCGGCGCTCATGGCGACCTCGGAGATCGCCACCTTGACGGGGGTCTTGGCCTTCTGCCCTTTGTTCTTGAGGTTGGCGGCGTCGTCGAGGAGCTGTTGCTGGAGGTTGCCGGTGGTGACGGTGGGGACCTTGCTGGTGTCCTGCCCGCCGCCGACCCACAGCTTCCAGGACATCTGGTCGTAGGCCACGAAGTCCTGGAGGATCGCGACACGTTTGACGTCGAGGCCGGCGGGGATCGTGGTGATCGTGTACCCGAGCTGGGCGTCGGACAGGCTGGCGGCGGTGACGGTGCCGGCGGTGCTCGACGCCGTAGCGGTGGCCGAGGGGGCCGACGTCGAGTTTCCCGCGGCGCCGGCACTGCTGGCGGGTGTCTTGGCGCTGGGCTTGGAGTCCTTGGAGGAGCACCCGGTCAGGGCCAGTGAGCCGGCGAGCAGCAGGCAGCCCAGTGCGGCGGCTCGACGACGTCCCCCGGCTCGACTCGCGGGGCGATTCTCGGCATGTGCCACGGGGGCTCCTGACTGTCGGCCGGATTCGACCCGGCGGAAACCAACCCGTTGACACTACCGCGAAGGTCACGAACGTGTCTCGACCTTCGTCGCACAGGTTGAGGCCGGTTCAGTTCTGGCGGGGGTTCTTTCCGTTGGTGGTCAGGGTCTGGACCTCGGCGACGGGGAGGTTGACGGTGCTGGTGGTGGTGATAGCCGGCAGGGTGCCACTGTTGCCGTCAGTGGCGGTGTAGGAGGCCGAGTAGGCAACCTTGATCGTCAACGGCGTAGTACCGCCCAGGTGAGCCGAGCTGCGATTGAAGGAGATGGTGCAGGGACTGGACCCCTCCGGCATCCCCGAGTGCCACGCAACACCAAACCCGGTACAAGACGCCTTCCCATCCGGAGCCGACAACTGTAGACCAGAAGACCCCGCCGTGATGGTGGCAGTGGTGCTACCAGCAGTGGCCTTAGCAGTCACGCTGGTCGGAGTGTTGCCGGTGGCCCACACCCAGGTGTCCATCCCCACCAGGGTCGCACCCTGGGAACCGACCTTGGGGTTCGTCTCCACCGTCGGAGCCGGAATCTTCACCGCATCCCAAGCGACCTTCGCCAACCTGGTCCCCGAGATATACGGCCTGGGGGCCTGCTGACCCGCCGGAACCCAGATGTTCTGATCCGGATTGGCCTCATAGAAAGCCTTACGCTCGTTCTCGAGGTCCTCCTTGAAGGTCGGGTTGGTGCCAGGGCTCAACCGAGACGCGTCACAGTCACGCCCGTACCAGCGGCCCTGGGTGTCATCCTTGTGGGACTCATAGTCAGGGAAGTTCTCATCGATCTGCTGCTTGATCTTGTCATGGTCCCTTTTGGCCCTCTTATTACCGCGCGCAGAGGCCTTCTTCTCTTCGTAATCGAGTTGCTTCTTCACCTTCCCAATACCTTGCGCGGCCTCAGTTCCCGTGTCGCCGGGCTTGTAGAAGCACACCGGCGCCACAGTCACCTCCGTGCTGGACGACGACGAGGACGTCACCCCACCACCACCGTCGCCCCCGCCGGAACTGGCCGTTGTCACACTCGACTCCACCGAGATAGTCACCACACCACCGCCATCAGCAGTCCCCTCAGCAGAACCAGACACATCAGATGAGCCACCCTTGCCTCCATCTGCCATTGCCCATGGGGCGGTTACACCGAGGGGCAGTAGGAGCAAGCCGGTCAGTCCAGCCCTGACGATTCTGATACTCAACACAATTCCTCCAGACTTCCCTCTTCACTGACCCGCTTCGGCGGTACACTCATTGATGGACACCTTGGTTTCACGTTCGGTGACCCACAGGCCGCGATCACTGGGAACCATGCGGACCAGTATTTTAATTCGCCGCTGCCTTTCCTTGTGGGTCGCATCATTTCCTTGGAAATCGGTGCTGGTCACTTGTGTCCTGTCGAGACACATCGTCACATCGGCCGTCTGAGCGTCTTTCGATACCTCAATATCACCGACGCCAATCTTCACGGGAGGGTTATCCTTGTCGGTCATCGCTTCATAAGTTCTCTGAATCTCGTCACGGGTTGATCCGGTTGACCGACTTATGGCCTCGTCCAGTCCTTCCCGTGTGGACCAGAGGCGCCAGGTGGCTTTGTCGTAGGCGACGTAGTCCTGGAGGACCTTGGTCTGGGTGGCGTCCAGGTCTTTGGGGATGGAGACCACCGTGTACCCCAGGGCGGGGTCGGACAGGGACTCAGCAGTCACCGCACCAGCACTGGCAGCACCACTCGCACCAGCCGACGCCCCACCCGAGGCAGACGCAGACGCCGACAAACCCGTACCGGAGCCCGCCGTGTTGAACGGCGGGACCGTCCCACCACCCTTCGGGCTGCCCGACGAGCACCCCACCAGAGCCAACGAGCCGACCAGCAGTCCCACCCCCAGCGCGCTTGCAACCCGACGGTGACCAGACAGGCGAACGAGGGAACGAGCCACGAGGAAGCACCTCCACGATCAGGCCGAGAACAACCCCCTCGGCACAGCAGCAACCCCTTGACCCTACCGGCCGGTCACAACAAAGTCACGACCCCGACCAAGGCCACACACCACCTCCAGCCAGAAGCGGCCTAAGTGCGAGCGAAGCCCCAACCAGCACATGCAGGCCGCATGCACCAACCGGAGGCAGACGGCCACAGCTAGGCTCCCCGCACCGGCTCAGTTCTGGCGGGGGTTGTTGTGGTTGGTGGTCAGGGTCTGGACCTCAGCGACAGGTAGGTTGACGGTGCTGGTAGTGGTGATAGCCGGCAGAGTGCCACTACTCCCATCACTAGCGGAGTAGGAAGCCGAATAGGCAACCTTGATCGTCAACGGCGTGGCACCACCCAGGTGAGCACTGGAACGGTTGAAGGAGATCGTGCACGGACTCGACCCCTCAGGCATACCGGAGTGCCACGCAACACCAAACCCGGTACAAGACGCCTTCCCATCCGGAGCCGACAGCTGCAAACCAGACGACCCAGCCGTGACAGTCACGGAGGTACTCCCAGCCGTTGCGGTCGCCTTGACACTTGTTGGAGTCTCACCAGTAGCCCACACCCAGGTATCCATCCCCACCAGCGTCGCACCCTGGGTACCGACCTTCGGATTCGTCTCCACCGTCGGAGCCGGAATCTTCACTGCCTCCCAGACAGCTTTAGAGAGCCGCGCCCCGGACACGAATGGCGGCGGAGGGGAAGCGCCAGCAGGAACCCAGATGTTATCCTCGGGGTTGGCGGAATAAAATGCCTCCACCTCTTTTGCTTCGTCGGAATCTTTATCTTTCTGATCATGTCCACCTGAGACAGTTCCGTCAGGCCCATAGTGCATGTACTTAACATTGCAGTGAATCGAGTACCACATTCCCGACGTGTCATTCTTGTGCGACTCTGCACCCGGATACCTATCCAACCCTCGATATTTCTCCTTCTTCATATTTTTAACATAGGCAGATTCACCCTGAAGATACTTCACCGCTTCAGCACCAGTCTTGTCCGGCTTGTAATAACAGGTTGGCGGAATCGAGATTGTTGCCATCGAAGAGGATGTCACTCCACTGCCGCCACCCCCGTCGCCACCACCTGAACCAACGGTCGTGAACTCATAACTAGCATGAGCGGTAATTACTCCCCCACCGTCACTTGTGGATTCAGTGCCACCCATACCTGAAGCATGCGACACCGAAGCAGGCATAACGCAGGTCGTGAGCACGCAAGACACTAAAGGTAATACAAGCCTACAACTCAATAATTTTACGTCCATAACCTCAGCCTCACTTGCTTACCGAGCAGGCGTCCCCTTCTCCGTCAATTTCTCTAGATATCACCCATTTGTCGGCCGAGGAGGGGATCATTGTAATGGATGCAGGAAGATTCACCTTCTCTTCGGGCTTTGTTATATCTCTTCCTTGCGCGTCAACCCGAACCATCTGAGTCTGGTCCTCGCAGACTTCCACAGTAGCGTTGATTGCACTGGGGTCAGTAACAACGCTCTCAACGGCGACCCTAACCGGCGGCTTGAGACGCTCCCCGCTTGCACGCATACTCTCAGCGCGCTTCGTCCCATTGGTAAGCGCCTCCCCGGTAGAGATACTTGCAAGATCAATATCAATGCTTCCAGTGAACCAGAGACGCCAGGTTACTTTATCCGCCTCAATGAAGTCCTGAAGGATCTTGGTCTGGGTGGCGTCCAGGTCTTTGGGGATGGAGACCACCGTGTACCCCAGGTCGGGGTCGGACAAGGACTCAGCAGTCACCGCACCAGCACTGGCAGCACCACTCGCACCAGTCGACGCCCCACCCGAGGCAGACACAGACGCCGACAAACCCGTACCGGAGCCCGCCGTGTTGAGCGGTGGGATCGTCCCTCCGCCCTTCGGGCTGCTAGACGAGCACCCCACCAGGGCCAACGAGGCAGCCAACACACCAGCACCCAGGGCGCCGGCGACACGACGGCGACCAGACAGGCGAACGAGGGAACGAGCCACGAGAAAGCACCTCCACAATCACGCCGAGCACAGTCACCCGGCACAGCAGCAACCCCTTGACCCTACCGGCCGGTCACAACAAAGTCACGACCCCGACCAAGGCCACACACCACCTCCAGCCAGCGACGAACACCGAGCAACACAAGGGTGGCACAGCCGCCAGCACAGCAGAACCCGCCCGACAGCGTGAATCGCCCCAGGCTTCATGAAGGCAGTGATGACGCCGAAGGATCACTGCCTTCATCAAACCCGGGGCGATTTCTCGGGTTCAGCTCGCGGCGGCCATATCGATAGTCAGGCGCAGGTTCAGTGCGCGGGCGATACGCCAGAGAGTCGAGACGGAGGGGACCTGCCCACCGTTCTCGACGGCGGAGATGACTGACTGCTGGGTTCCCATGCGCCTAGCCAGCTCGGCCTGGGTCAGCCCTGCACGCGTACGTGCGGCGTAGACGAGCTCAGCGACCTGCAGGCGGGTCTCTTCCTCAGCCTCAGCGGCGTCGAATCGGGCACGCTCGTCCGAAGTCATAGCAGCCAGAGCCTCGGCCTCAGCCTGCCGGAACGGTGTAGTCCTCATGATTACTTCCTCTTCTTTCGGGCGTCCTTGGTCGCTACCTGAGTGGACTGATAGGCCGCCTGGGCCCGCCGAGCTCGCAGGATCTCCCCACGCTCGTTCTGGCGCCGCTTACGGAAGGTGGTCAGCGTGATGGCCTTCCGCTCGGGTTCGAGAACGTACGTGATCCGCCTCGCCACGCCCTCGCAGGTGAACCGCAGCTCGCACAGGCCTCCGCCCAGCTGTTTCGACAACGGCATGCCGAGCATGTGCCCAGCATCCTCCAACCGAGTCAGCACGCGACGGGTCGCCGCCTTCCCCTCGGGAGTCAGGCCCCGATACCAGGCCAGAACCTCGTCGGAGAACTCAACCGTCCATCGCACAAACCCATTATGTCATTCCAGCGATATCACGACAAGACGATACTATCGTTCTTGCTGTACGGGGTGAGCGGTCAAGTCGGTTGTACCGGCTCAGTTCTGTCGGGGGTTCTTTGCGTTGGTGGTGAGGGTCTGAACCTCGGCAACAGGCAGGTTGACGGTGCTGGTGGTGGTGATAGCCGGCAGGGTGCCGCTGTTGCCGTCAGTGGCGGTGTAGGAGGCCGAGTAGGCGACCTTGATCGTCAACGGCGTGGCACCACCCAGGTGGGCCGAGCTGCGGTTGAAGGAGATGGTGCACGGACTCGACCCCTCAGGCATACCGGAGTGCCACGCGATGCCAAACCCGGTACAGGAGGCCTTCCCGTCGGGGGCCGACAGCTGCAAACCAGACGACCCAGCCGTGACAGTCACGGAGGTACTCCCAGCCGTTGCGGTCGCCTTGACACTTGTTGGAGTCTCACCAGTAGCCCACACCCAGGTATCCATCCCCACCAGCGTCGCACCCCGATCACCGACCTTCGGATTCGTCTCCACCGTCGGAGCCGGGATCTTTACTGTCCGCCAAGCCACTTCTGCCAGCCACGCGGGAGAAATATACGGCGCGGGAGGCGACTGCCCGTTCGGAATCCACACATTATCAGGATTATTATTTATGAACTTCGACGCCCCCCGAGCCCAAGTCAAGTCATCAGAAAATGCAGTCCGATCACAATAACTCCGCCACCAACGCCCACCCGAATCATGCCTGTGCTCTCGGAACCCAGGATATCTTATTTTGATATAATCATCCCAACCGCCACCTTCTGGAGCATCCGCAAGAGGGCCATTCTCCTTCTCAAACTCCTCAGCGGTTTGCCCGGGAGCGTATCCACACGAAGGCTTGATTGACACGGACGTTGAGATGGCCGACAAACCAGAATCACCACCGCCCGCAGACGAGTAACCAACTTCTACATGAGCGGAAATTTCAGCTCCTCCACCACCGCCTTCTTGCGCAGCCCCTGACGCCCGAGAGCCTCTGGAGTCATTTAACGCCACACCTTGAGGTGCAGCCAGAATAATACCAGCGCAGACAATAGCAAAGAAACGTCGAAAATGCATCGATTTCATGAATTCAAACCTAACATCACTCATTCAACTGAACATGATGCAGTCTTGTCAACATATTCGTCGTCAGCCAGCCACTTCCCCCTGGAATCTAACATCATGGCCTCTGTGACCAGTTCTCGATCTTGATTCTCCGGATTACTGATATCATTCCCACTTGCATCCGATGTTGTTACTTTAGTCGCATCTACGCAAACTTTTACGGTTGCCACATTCCCGGCTTGGTCAACAGTAACTTCAGCGGCCGCAATTCGAATGGGAGGATTGTCGCGCTGCCCCTTCGGAATCCTTGCGTGGTTTCGAATGACTGTATCCCGAGTATTTCCTGTGGCAACCTCTGAAATGTTATTAATCCCCTCTCCGGTAGACCATATTTTCCAGGTCAGTTTGTCGTACGCGACAAATCCTTGGAGGACTTTGGTCTGGGTGGCGTCCAGGTCTTTGGGGATGGAGACCACCGTGTACCCCAGGGTGGGGTCGGACAGGGATTCAGCAGTCACCGCACCAGCACTGGCAGCACCACTCGCACCAGTCGACGCCCCACCCGAGGCAGACGCAGACGCCGACAAACCCGTACCGGAGCCCGCCGTGTTGAGCGGTGGGATCGTCCCTCCGCCCTTCGGGCTGCTTGACGAGCACCCCACCAGAGTCAACGAGCCGACCAGCACACCAGCACCCAGGGCGCCGGCGACACGACGGCGACCAGACAGGCAGACGAGGGAACGAGCCATGAGGAAGCACCTCCACGATCAGGCCGAGCACAGTCACCCGGCACAGCAGCAACCCCTTGACCCTACCGGCCGGTCACAACAAAGTCACGACCCCGACCAAGGCCACACACCACCTCCAGCCAAAAGCGACCTAAGTGCGAGCGAAGCCCCAACCAGCACATGCAGGCCGCATGCACCAACCGGAGACAGCCAGCCACAGATAGACTGCCCGTACCACCTCAACCCTGACAGGAGTTCTCGGCGGTTAGCAGCCAGAGCCTAAACCTTGACAACAGGCAGGTTGACGACACGGCTGAACGACAACGAGGACGTCACCCCACCGCCATCAACCCCACCAGAGCCGGCCGTTGTCACACTCGACTCCACCGAGATAGTCACCACACCACCACCATCCGCAGTCCCCTCAGCAGAACCAGACACACCCGGCCCAATTCCGCCATCTCCGGCGAGCGCTTTGGAGGGGAGGAGGGCCAGGCATAAAAGTGCACACGACAAGACTACAACTCTGTTTCCTGACTTGTTCATCACTTTTGCTCCGTACTGCACTCTCCGACAGACAGCTGCGTTTGGCTCTCAGCAAGCCAGATGCCAGATTGATCTTTACTCAAACCAATGAGGTACTTCGTCCTGTTACGATAAGATTCTTCAGTGATATCATTTCCACTCTTGTCAACCACTGTGATTTTTGTACT
>NZ_JASPFC010000052.1:0-12597 GCF_031296635.1 Actinomyces acetigenes | reverse complement strand
CCCGAGCCCTGAGCAATCAGCGTCGCAGCCTGACGAGTGGTGATCGTGATCGTGCGGGGGTCGGTGCCGGTGGGCTGGTCGGGCTGGGTGGGGCGGTGGAGGTTGGCCAGGTTGCACTTGAACTTATCCAGCCCGTACTCGTCCTTCTCAGGCGAGCACTCCCGGTGAGACTGCTCCTCCCACATCGACGGATCCGAGGCCGTCACAGACGGATGCTCCTGAGACGGAGACCCACCAGAATCCGGCGCACCCTCCTGAGGGACGGTCTCAGTCATTTCTCCACGAACAGTAGGGGTGTTGTCCTGGTTTTCGACAGTATAACTTCCCTTTGTTTCAGACGGTAAAGCCAGGGAGTTACTTCCATTCACCAGTAAAATAATGGAGGTTAAGGTGGTGGTTAAAGCAGCAGTGTGGCGACTCATTTTTGTTCGACCCTTACTCCGCCGATCAGCCAACGGCCATTGACGTAGCGTACAGCAAAGTCTAGTGTTTCATTCTCGGTTGGGCTTGATGTTTCAGTGGTCGCCCCGCCTCCTGGGTGAGACGCAATCATTTGACGACTCACAGTGGCTTCAACTCTATTGTAGTTGTATCCTTCAAGTTTATCGTAATACCGAATGTTCGTGATCTCTTGTTCCCACTTGTCATTCCACCCCCCTGCTTTGTGAAGGTTCGTTGCGTTGTCGATGGCTGAGTGGCAGAATTTGCATTGATCTTCGCTCATGGCGGCGAGTTCGGTGGTGTTGCCGGTAACGTAGGCGTAGCGGTAGAGGTCGAGGAAGTAGCGAACACTGGAAGCAGCCCCTTCGGGGCTCTCCTCGTTCATCTGAGAGGGCTTGGCTGGTGCGGGTTCGGCCAGGGCGGCATCGCGCTTGGCGCGCAGCTCAGGGGTCAGAGCCGCTTCCCGGGAGGCGGTCGCAGAGGCATTAGCATCAGCAATGCCCTTCTCAGCCCGGGCAATAGCCGCCGAAGCACTGGCGCTGGCGCTCACACTGGCCTCAGCCTTGGCATCCTTCACCGAGCAGGCCGCCGCCCCCAGCGCCAGCACACACACCACCAGGCCAGCCACACCCCGCCAGCGCCCAAAACGAGAACCGGGCCGAGCCTCGGGTCGGGGCCTGGGTCCCGGCAGCACCACCCCACGCGGCCGTCCCGGACTGACGGTCAGGGCCTCTTGCTCCGCGTGCCTGTCGACGCCATCGAGGTTCAGGCCGGTCTGACGGTCGTGTGCGGTGGGACGCCGCCCCGGAGTGGCTGGCCGTCTGCTCGGCCGCTCCATCCCTCCAGGCGGAGACACCCGCCCCGCGTGCTCGCCGAGGCCCAGGTGGGCGTGGCAGTCACGTGAGGTAAGGCCCAGCTCCGGCACGGATGATCGACCGCTTGGTGGCTCCGCCCCTCCAGTCGGAGCTGTTCGCTCCATGTGCTCGCCGGGGCCGTCGGGGTCCAGGCGGGAGTGGTGGCCCTGCTTCACGGGGCGCTGCTCCGACGCGGCCATCTGGCCGTGATCGGTTGCCGGCTGCCGCACACCTATGGGCGCAGCAGATCGTAGGGACGCACTCATCACGGAAGCCTCCTCGCCGCCGAAACAACTCCTTACCCCGCCCGGCCGGGCGGCACTGCCCGTCCAAGCGGTGTATTGACACTACCCGCACCAACGCCCCCACACCAGACCCCGACACCACCCTGTGGAAAACCCCGGAAAGAGACTCATGCGCTAGCCCCCGTCGGTGCCGGCCCGGGCTCTAGATGAGTAAGTCCAAGGGGGTGTGGGTCGGCGTGGGTGCTGGGCAATGGGGCGAGGGCCTCGCAGGATCGGTGGTGTTACACCAGATCTCACCGCTTCTGCTGGGAAGGACGGCTCTCTCATGGACACCGGCCTGGAGGCCCTCGCCACCGCACTGTACGTCACTGTCGATGACCTGCTGAAGGACCATCCCGAGGTCCTGCCACCACGCCCACAAGTCGGTATCACTGCGGTGACCAGCGACGCCGAGATCATCACGCTTGCGGTCGTGCAGGCCCTGCTGGGCTACACCAGCAAGACCCGCTGGATACGCCGCCTCAGGACCGATACCGACCTGCGCGCCATGTTCCCCCGAGTGCCGGGCCAGTCCGGCTACAACAAGCGCGTCCACTCGCTGACTGCCACCATGACCTGGGTATGCGCCGCCCTGCGTCGGGGCTCGCGCGTTCACGACGACACCGTCTGGCTGGTCGACTCCACTCCCATCGAGTGCGCCCGCTGTCGACCCACCGTGATGCGCTCAGCCCTGGCGGGATGGGCCGAGTACGGGTGACTAGCGCCTCCCACTCACGCTTCTTCTGGGGCCTGCGCCTGCACCTGGTGTGCACCGTTCACGGTCTTCCTGTGGGCTGGGCCCTGACCGGAGCCAAGGCCGACGAGCGCGAGACCCTGCTCGCGGTACTGGCCACCATGGACCGGCCCGCCCAGGACGGTCAGGTGGTCATCGCCGACAAGAACTACTACGGTGCCGCTTTCGAGGCCGAGCTCGCCAAGGGCGGTATCACGTTGATCCGTCCCAGACGCAAGGGTGAGCGCCCTCGCAGCGGCCAACGGTTCCTGCGGCCCCTGCGCCAGATCATCGAGTCCGTCAACGACACCCTCAAAGGACAGCTCGACCTCGAGGGCCACGGCGCCCGCACCCCCGCCGGAGTCTGCTCACGCATCACCCAACGAATCCTGGCCCTGACAGCCGCTATCTGGCACAACAGCCTCACCAACGCGCCCGTCCTACGAACCCTGACCCCCTACGACCACTAACCCCCCTTGGACTTACTCATCTAGGCAGACGGCAACGAAGGCGACAGTCAGCCCCGCCCGCGTCCAACCGATCCAGGCCCGGCTACGCGGCACCGTGGGCAGGTCCGGCCACAACGTGATGCCTCGGACGATCCCGTACAAGCCGGGAAGTGACGCCACCGCCAGGATCAGATGGGCACGTGCGCCCAGTGCCCAGAGGCCGCTGCCAGGACCGCGCTGGCCCAGCGGGGGGAGGAGGCCGCGTGACCGGATGGGAGATGTGGGTCTGACCTGCTGCGACGGAGGGCGGGAACGATGGAAGGGAGAGGGGACGGTGTTCATGGAACCAGGCTGTCGGAGCGTGATTGCCCACACGGTCCAGCCGCCTGGTCGGTCGATGTCGGGCCAGCCCGACTAAACTATGACGGTCCACGAGAAGGACGGGGTGGCAGGGTGACGTGGAGCGTCCCGTCCTGATCCGGGTGGGCGCGGGCAATGGTGACACTGGTGAACGCGACCTCCCAAGTGGCTCCGGACGTGCAGAGGGCCGTGGAGCGGTGGGGAGTGTCCAAATCTGTGACAAAGGCGGTAACGAGCGCCGAGTGCGCCAGGTAAAACCGCATGATTCCGCGGTTTCTGTTGCTCAGCGAAAGTTGTTCGGGCCTCTTTGTCACAGATTTGGACACAATGCTCGGGCTACCGGAGGGTGATGTCTCTGGGGCGGTGGCACGTCGGGTCCTGGAGGCCACAGGCTGGCGGATGCGCCAGTTGTCCACAGGGTGCCGGTGGCCGGGTTGCGCCCACTCCGCAGGCGGGCGGCAATGAGTCCCATGAACACTGTGGACGCTGAGCTGCTCGCCGCTGTGCGCGGCTGCTACGGAGCGGTGCGCATGCGGGATCTGGAGCCGACTCGCACCCAGCGCCGTCACATCGCCTCACTCGTGAGGGCCGGTGAGCTCATTGCCCATGAGCATGGAGTCGTCGGTATCCCAGGTGCCGAGCGCGCCGTTGTTCTGGCACGCATTCATGGAGGGCTCCTCACCTGCCAGGCCGCCATGCGCTACTACGGGCTACCCGTGGCTCAAGGGGCCGAGCAGGTTCATCTTGTGGTTGCGGCAGGGGGACAATTCTCAGCTGTTGGACGCGAGGTCCTCCACGGAGACCGTAGTTGGACTCGGATATCGCCGACCTCTTACCCGGTTCAGCCGCTCCCTGAGGCGCTGGCTCGTTTCCTGCGCTGCCACGTCCAGGACGACTCTCCGCTCATCGCTCTTGACGCAGCACTTCACGATGAGCGGGTCACTGCTGAGCAGGTTCGCGGCCTGCTGCGCGGCCCCGGCTCGGCTCGGGCGCTCGCACGACTCGATCGCGCCAGTGACCGGGCCCGTTCCCCGTTGGAGACGCTGGCGCGAATGGATTTTGAGGCTGCCGGCCTGAGCTTCGAGGACGGGGTGGAGATCGAGGGCGTCGGCGAGGTGGACCTGGTGATCGAGGGATGGGTGGTCGTGGAGCTCGACGGCTACACCTACCACTGCGACGAGTACCAGTTCGGCCTCGACCGATGGCGCGACCGCCGGCTTGTCGCCCGTGGCTTCCTACCGCTGCGCTTCACGAGGAAGGACGTCTATGCGCATCAGGTCGTTCCGGACGTGCAGAGGGCCGTGGAGCGGTGGGGAGTGTCCAAATCTGTGACAAAGGCGGCGACGGGCACAGAGCGCGCCAGGTAAAACCGCATGATTCCGCGGTTTCTGTTGCTCAGCAAAAGTTGTTCGGGCCCCTTTGTCACAGATTTGGACACAGAGCCCCTCGAAAGGGTCTTCCACAGCTCCGGTGATGCCTCTTCGTCGGGGATGACAGGTGGCCGGCGGCAACGATGCCGGGGCACGTGGATCGTGCGCAGAGCGATCGCGCGTAGGGATGAGGGTCGCGCTCCCGACCTCGTTCCAACACGCCGGGCAGGAGTGATCTGGACCTCATATGTCCTCTCTGGGCGGTCCTGTCGGCTCGCGTTCCAGCTCCGACGGCATCCGCGAGATCGCGCGGGAAGGCGTCACCTATCGGGACAAAAGTCCTCACCTCTATCGCAAGATGTTGTGGTTGAGATACAATTAAGACACAAGATGATGTGTCTCATCGGTGTGATTTGGGAGTATGGTCGGCACCGGTGCCGCTGACCGCCCCGCTCCCAGCAGGCAGTGTGCAGCCGCTGACGGCACCCGGAAGAACCGGCCCCATCCATGCTCGGTGGGGCCGTGAACAGGAACGAGAAGGACCATCGGAGAGACCCGTGCTCGAGAACCACCCCGCCCCCGCTGACACTGCTGCCCCGAGCCCCCTCGATGACCCGGCCTCGGCTCCGGTCGCCACCGCCACCTCCACCTCAACCGCCACCCCCGCCATCGACCCGCGCCTCGTGGCCCCCGGCTCGGCCGACTCAGCCGTCGCCCGTGGCGAGCGCCCCACCGTAGACGCCATCGCCACCATCACCGAGTACCTGGACCGCTCCGACTGGCGCGTCAACGCCAACGCCAACCAGGGCTACTCGCTGGGCGGGATGATGCTCAACACCTCCGGCAAGGTCGTTGCCAACTACTGGCTCAGCCAGGTCTACCCGGCCGTCGCCGGCCAGGCCCACCGCAACGCGGACCTCCACATCCACGACCTGGACATGTTCGCCGGCTACTGCGCCGGCTGGTCCCTCAAGGACCTCCTCCAGCAGGGCTTCAACGGCGTCCCCGGCGCCATCGCCGCCGGCCCCGCCAAGCACTTCTCCTCGGCGGTCGGGCAGATCGTCAACTTCCTGGGCACGCTTCAGAACGAGTGGGCCGGCGCCCAGGCCTTCTCCTCCTTCGACACCTACATGGCGCCCTTCGTCCGCCTGGACGATATGACCTACGAGCAGGTCAAGCAGTGCATGCAGGAGCTCATCTTCAACCTCAACGTCCCCTCGCGCTGGGGCACCCAGACGCCGTTCACCAACCTCACCTTCGACTGGACCTGCCCAGCGGACCTGGCCGACGAGCACCCCCTCATCGGCGACGACGTCTGCGACTTCGCCTACGGCGACCTCCAGGCGGAGATGGACCTCATCAACCGCGCCTTCATGGAGGTCATGACCGAGGGTGACGCCGAGGGCCGCGTCTTCACCTTCCCCATCCCCACCTACAACATCACCCGCGACTTCGACTGGGACGCCCCCAACACCGAGCTGCTGTTCACCATGACTGCGAAGTACGGCCTGCCCTACTTCCAGAACTTCATCAACTCCGAGCTCGACCCCGGGATGATCCGTTCCATGTGCTGCCGTCTCCAGCTCGACCTGCGCGAGCTGCTCAAGCGCGGCAACGGCCTGTTCGGCTCGGCTGAGCAGACCGGGTCGGTCGGTGTCGTCACCATCAACATGGCCCGGCTCGGCTACCTCTACGCCGACGACGAGGCCGCCCTGACCGCCCGGCTCGACGAGCTGCTTGAGATCGGCCGCGACACCCTGGAGCTCAAGCGCACCGTCATCCAGCACCACATTGACGCCGGCCTGTTCCCCTTCACTAAGCGGTACCTGGGCAGCCTGGACAACCACTTCTCCACCCTGGGCGTCAACGGCATGAACGAGATGGTCCGCAACTTCACCCATGACGCCTACGACCTGACCGACCCGCGCGGCCACGCCATGTGCGTGCGCCTCCTGGACCACGTGCGCGACAAGATGGTCGAGTTCCAGGAGGCCACCGGCCACCTCTACAACCTCGAGGCCACCCCGGCCGAGGGCACCACCTACCGTTTCGCCAAGGAGGACCGCAAGCGTTACCCCGGCATCCTCCAGGCCGGTACGGAGACCAACCCCTACTACACGAACTCCTCCCAGATCCCCGTGGGATACACCGATGACCCCTTCGAGGCCCAGGAGATGCAGGAGGAGCTCCAGACCAAGTACACCGGCGGCACTGTCCTGCACCTGTACATGAACGAGCGCATCTCCTCGGCCACCGCCTGCAAGGAGCTCGTGCGCCGCTCCCTGACCGCCTTCCGCACGCCTTACATCACCATCACGCCGACCTTCTCCATCTGCCCGGTCCACGGGTACCTGGCCGGCGAGCACCTGACCTGCGGCAAGTGCGCCGAGCTCCATCCCGAGGCCGAGCCGGTCGAGTGCGAGGTGTGGACGCGCGTCATGGGCTACTTCCGCCCGGTGCGCTCCTTCAACATCGGCAAGAAGGGCGAGTACGCCGAGCGGCAGATGTTCACCGAGGTCGCCGCCGGCGGCCACGGCCCGGCCGTCTCGCGCCTGAGCGCGGTCAGCGCCTGAGGGTTTGCGACGAAGAAGGAGAGGAGGGTAGGTGGCGGACTGGAGCGTTGAGTTCACGCCTCGTGCCGAGAAGGCGCTGGACCGGCTCGATCGCAGCGTCCAGAAGCGCGTGGCTAGCACTTATGCTGTCAACATGTCTACAGCAGTTCTGAGCGTACGGCTGCCAGAGGATCTCAAGCGTCGGCTCGATGACCTGGGGAGCCAGACCGGTCGGTCGGCAACGTTCTACGTGCGTGAGGCCGTCGAGTCCTACATCGATGACTTGGAGTACGCGTATGCGCTGAAGGCGGAAGCAGAGGCGGTGCGGCGCGGTGAGATCAAGACGCGGCGCCTTGATGAGATCACGGCGGCGCTTGGCCTCGATGCCTGAGGCTGGGGAGACGTGATTCCGGTTGTCCTGCCCTGCTGATGCTCTGGTGATCGCCGGGCTCGTCCCCATGAGCACGGTCGACTGGCCCGACCACCTGACCGCGACCGTCTTCCTGCAGGGCTGCCCCTGGAACTGCTTCTACTGCCACAACCGGGACCTCATCCCCACCCGCACGCCCGGCCAGGTGGCCTGGGAGGAGGTGCGCGCCCTGCTGCGCCGTCGGCGCAGGCTGCTTGACGGCGTCGTGCTCACCGGCGGTGAGGCTCTGCGCCAGGACGCCCTGGCCGACGCCGCCCGGGAGGTCATCGACATGGGCTTCCAGGTGGGGCTGCACACGGCCGGGCCCTACCCGCGGCGGCTGCGCGACATGGTTGAGGCCGGGCTCGTCGACTGGGTGGGGCTGGACATCAAGGCCCTGCCCGAGCACTACGGGCAGGTGGTCGGCCGGGCAAACGCGGCCACGAAGGCCTGGGAGAGCCTCGAGGTGCTCCTCGAGGCGGCCGGCCGTGGCGGGCCGGACTTCGAGGTGCGCACCACCGTGGTGCCCGGAGACGTGACGGCCGACGACGCCGTCGAGGTGGCCCGACGGGTGCACGCGGCGGGGGCGCGGGTCTACGCCCTCCAGCAGGCCCGCTCTGAGGGGACGAGCGGCGAGTTCGACGTCGTGGCACCCGGCTGGGACGGGACGTGCGAGCGCATGGCCGAGCGCATCGAGGCTCTGGGCTGGGATCGTTTCACCTACCGCCCGGCGTAGGCTGGGGAGAATGATGACCTGGCTGAGCGTGACTGTCCCGCGTCGCTGGGTGACATCCAGGCGCTCGCACGATGAGCCCGCCGATTGGGCCCGCCAATCGCCAGTGTGGAGATCCCTGCTACGGCTACGCTGGCGCAGGTGCGCGGGGACTGGCGGTGTCGGGCAGGTACGGGGCGGAGTTCCCGCAGGGCGATCGTGGAGAGTTCAGTAATGGTAGATACGGACTTGCTCTTCGGCGATCTGTGCCCTCGAGGGGTGTCGTGCGCCGAGTCCCGGGGCGATGACGACTTCCCGTCCGATCCGCGATTGACGCTTCTGCCCGGAGAAGCTGCTCGGGTTGCGCGCTCATCCCCTACGAGAGCCGCGGAGTTCGCGACAGGGCGTCGACTGGCACACGATGCGATGGAGCAGATTGGTTTTTCTGGGCCTGTACTCTCCGGGGCTCACGGAGAGCCGTGCTGGCCCGAGGGCGTGATCGGCTCTATTACTCACTGTCCGGGTCTGCGTGCCGCAGCCGTTGGAATGAGGTCGCAGGTGAGCGCGCTGGGTATCGATGCGGAGCCCGATCGAGCGCTCAGTGCCGACGTCGCTCGGGCACTGGTCATGCCCGCTGATCGCTTGCCGGATGATGTGAATGCACTCGTGGCGCTTCTGTGTGCCAAGGAGGCGGCCGCCAAGGCCTTCGTCTCGATGGGGGCTCCCACGCGGGACTTCCGTCTCTCTACGGTGCGATTCGTTGACAAAGGTGGATTCGTGGTCCATGGACGGGACGGGTATCCCGCGATGAACGGGAGGTGGCGGCGCAGTAACGGACTCGTACTCGCGGTGGTCGCTGTCATGTGCTGCGATCGTCCGAGGTTCTGACACCTCGTTCAATCAGGTCCAGGAGAGCGTCGTAGTTGACCTGAGTGACCCGGTCCGAGGACGTGGAATCCCTTGCCCCGTAAAGGAACTCCACTGAGAACGCGCCTTGGACGCAGGCCCAGATCGCATTGGCGAGGGAGTGGGCCTCGACATCAATGACGGCGCCGGCGGCTTGACCGTATCTGACGATCTCAATCAGCTGGGTGAAGGCGTTGCGGGCCTCAGGGCCTGGTTGGGTAGTCCACATGAACTGGTAGCAGCGCGGGTTGGCCTGCATGAGCTCGTGAACAATCGTGCCGGCCTTCCTGAGCCGGGCAAGGGGATCGTACTCGGAGATGTCGCGCAGGGCGCGCGTCATGATGGCGAAGCGTTCCTCGACGACGGCATGGAGCAGTCCTTGCTTGTCGTCGAAGTGGTTATAGACGCTCATCGGGGCGACCTGAGCGCGGGCGGCAACGGCGCGGATAGTGACTGCCTGCGGGCCGTTCTCCTCCAGCAGCTCCGTCGTGGCATGAATCACTTTGGATGTCAGCAGCTGGGTTGACGTGCGCTTGTGAGGGCGTTTGTGCTGATCAGAGGCCATGTGTCCAACTTTCGTCTCAGTATGTGGTGATCGGTGGGTTGGGGTTGTGGAGCAAGTGTCCATTAGTGTAGAACATTGTTACATCCTACTGGAACATCGTTCTACGAATCGAGGAGCCTCATGACTTCAGTCGTTCCACCTCCGCCTATCGCCCCCCAGTCAACGGGCATGCTTCAGGCGCCGCTTGTGTCGCAGACGCCCGTTAGGCGTGCGCAGGCGCCGAGTCGAGGGCGTGGTCTTCGTGCAGCAGCTCTGGCTGCGCTGTGCCTGGCCGAGCTGCTGGTAGTCATTGACAACACCATCGTCAATGTCGCCATCCCTACGTTCGCGCGTGACCTCAATGCATCAACCACTGGGCTGCAGTGGATCGTTGATGCCTACACCTTGGCCTTCGCCTGCCTGCTCCTGCCTGCAGGCCACCTGGGTGACCGCATAGGGCGTCGGCGCGTTCTGGTCATTGGACTGGCCGCGTTCGGCGTGGTGAGTGGCGCAACGGCGCTGTGCACCACCTTGGATGCGGTGACAACGTGCCGTGCGCTACTTGGCATATGCGCTGCACTCGTCTATCCCGCCACGCTCTCACTCATCATGACTACCTTCGAAGGTTCTCCACGAAAGGGGCTGGCAGTGGGACTGTGGGCGGCGACTTCCGGGCTTGGCATCGCCCTGGGGCCAATCCTTGGCGGTCTTCTGCTAGAGCACTTTTCATGGGAGTCTATCTTCTGGGTTAATGTGCCGCTGGCTCTCATCACTGTTCCTGCCGTGCTTGTGGCGGTGCCCGAGTCCCGTTCCAGCGAAAAGGCACGGTTTGATGTAGTGGGCGCTATTCTGTCCGCCATCGGAGTAGGGGCGCTGGTGTGGGGAATCATCGAGGGTCCTCATCGTGGCTGGACCTCAGGGGCTGTGACAACGGCCTTCATTGTTGGCGCCATCTGTGTATCTGCACTTGTGGCTTGGGAACTGCATTGGCCGCACCCCCTGATTGATGTCCGTCTATTCTTCCGCAGGGAGTTCTCCGCAGGTGCCATGTCGATTGCCGCAGCATTTTTCGCCCTCTTTGGATTCATCTTCATCATCACGCAGTACTTCCAGGACGTGCGGGGTTACAGCGCCCTGATGGCCGGTGTGGCGACCTTGCCGTTTGCTGTTGTGATGGCAGTCGTTTCGCCGATCGCTTCAGTTCTTTCACGTCGGCTGGGGCCGGGATGGGTCGTCGGAGCCGGTCTGGGAATTATGGGCCTGGGATTCTGGCGAGTTACAGTCCTGGAGGCTGATTCTGCGTACTGGCAGATGATCGTTCCTGCAATGGTGGTCATGGCTGCTGGTCTTGCGCTAGTCCAGGCGCCTGCGACGAGTGCAATCATGGGCGTGGTACGTAAGGATCAGGTCGGGGCCGCTTCCGCCATGAATGACACCACCCGGGAAATCGGGGGGACTCTTGGAGTGGCTGTTCTGGGATCTATTGTCGCCTCTCAGTTCTCAGATTCCCTGAATTCGGCGGTGTCCGGTTTGATGCCGCAACAGGCTCTCGATCAGGCAGAGAACTCGATCACCGCCGCGATAACAGTAGCGAAGTACATGCCGGAAACTGTTCAGGGCCTCTTTAAGGAGGCTGCTGTCAACGCCTTTATGGATACGGTTCATCAGGCAGGCTGGGTAGTGGCTTGTGTGGCGTGGGCTGGGGCACTCATTGCAGTAATTGCCCTGCCCAGGGGTCGTCAGGCTAGCGTCTGAAAGGAGATCGGGAAACATACTTGTGTTCATGGGCGAATATTCCTCGACTCGCCCAGCTGAGCCGCGCCAGGTCCGGCGTGAGTGAATAGAAGAAAGTACTACGCGCGAAAGGGCGTATCATGGAAGCCAACCTCCAGGCATATGAAAAGGACATGATCAGGGAATTAAGGCAGGCGGGAGTGCTTGTTAGTGACACGCAATCCGTTGTCGGCGGGCTTGGATTCCTCTTCCCGGGTCATGGGACTCATTCATCTACGATGTTTAACACCTATCTGAAGGGCTCGCCCTCCGCGGGAAAATTGATTGAAATGGCCGATGAGGTCGTTAATGAGCGCTGCGGTTTTCGGCTCACCGACGCGGTGCGTGGCAATGCACGTTTTCCGATCGAGCATCCCTGTGTGACTCAGCCGGCGATCTTCACCGCCGCTTTAGGTGGGGCTCTGATGGCGGAGGAGTACTCGCTGTATCCCAGTCTTCTCGTGGGGCACAGTCTTGGCGAGTATGCAGCGTTGGTATGTTCGGGTGTTCTGACTGCGGAGACGGGCCTTCGAATGGTCATTGATCGTGCTGAATGCGTGGCAGATGTCCCTCAAGATCGCCGTGGAGCCATGTTGGCAGTGCTTCTTGATGATGATACGCAAATTGCCGTCGTGCGACGTGCTGTTGCCGCGCATGCGTCGCGCGGGGCGATTTCGGTGGGAGTGATTAACAGTCCCCGACAGGTCGTCGTATCCGGAGAGCACGAGTTGGTTATATCCTGCCGTGAGGAATTGAAGCGCTCAGGTGTATCTTCAACACTGCTTCCTATCGGTGTTGGGTTCCATAGCGCGGTTCTTGCCGAGGCGGTCGCTCCTTTTGAGGAGCGTCTTAAGCAGTACTCCTGGACTGCTCCGATGACGCCGGTCGTCTCATCGGTATTCGGGGGATATGTCGATTCTGATTCACTTGAGGCGCTCCCGAGTCTTCTTGCCGCTCAGCTGATCACTCAATTTGACTTCCGTAACAGTCTCAAGGTCGCTCAGGATGCCGGGGTCGACATGTATCTTGACTGTGGCCCGCGTTCTGTGCTGAGTAAACTCGTGTCTTCTCAAGTCAATCTTGGTGATGTCTCCGTTACGCATCTCGACTACGGGCCTGCTCATGCTGATCGCACGCGAGATGTTCTCACAGCATTGTCCTGGGTTCGCGCTGGAAGTGTGGCGCCCACAGACGTCGAGGTTGCTGATGC
>NZ_JASPFC010000051.1:0-13910 GCF_031296635.1 Actinomyces acetigenes | reverse complement strand
AGCGCCCAGCTGGCGGTCGCCACGCACGTGCGGGACCAGGCGCGCGCCGCCGCCGAGACGGCGCGCATCAGTGTGCAGCAGGCGACCGATGAGCGTGCGGCCATCGAGGCCGAGCGCTCCCAGGCTCTGGCCGCCACCAACGAGGTTCGCGAGGAGATCGACCAGCTGACCAAGGAGCTGGGCAGCCTCACCGATGCCGCCCACCGCGAGGAGGTGGCCCGGGCCGAGCAGCGCATGCGTCTGGAGGGCCTGGCGGAGCGCGCCATGAACGAGCTCGGCCTGGAGCTGGACCCCCTCGTGGAGGAGTACGGACCGCACATGCTTGTTCCCGAGCTCATCGAGGACGCTGATGCTGCCTCCGTCTCTGACTCCGGCTCCGCCGCGGACCAGGACACTGCTCAGGCATCGGTCGGCGGCGCAGGCCACCCGGGCCGTCCCTACGTGCGCTCCGAGCAGGAGAAGCGCCTGGCCAAGGCCTCGCGCGACCTTGCCCGACTCGGCAAGGTCAACCCGCTGGCCCTGGAGGAGCATGCGGCCCTGGAACAGCGTCACCAGTTCCTGGCCGAGCAGCTGGCTGACCTCAAGCGCTCGCGAGACGACCTGCTGAGTATTGTTGAGGAGATCGACACGCGGGTTCAGGAGGTCTTCGCCCAGGCCTACGAGGACACTGCCCGTCAGTTCGCCGCCGTCTTCGATCGGCTCTTCCCCGGCGGGGAGGGGCGGCTGGTGCTCACGGATCCCGATGACATGCTCGCCACCGGCATTGAGATCGAGGCGCGCCCCGCCGGCAAGAAGGTCAAGCGACTGTCCCTGCTCTCAGGCGGGGAGCGCTCGCTGGCCGCCGTGGCCCTGCTGGTGGCGATCTTCAAGGCGCGGCCCTCGCCCTTCTACGTCATGGATGAGGTCGAGGCGGCCCTGGATGACACGAACCTGGGGCGGTTGCTGGAGATTTTCACCGAGCTGCGGCGCTCCAGCCAGCTCATCATTATCACCCACCAGAAACGGACCATGGAGGTGGCCGACGCCCTCTACGGCATCACGATGCGAGACGGGGTTACCAAAGCCGTCTCGCAGAGGCTGGCCCAGCCCGACCGCGGGACGGCTGTGACTCCTGATGCCTGAGTGAAGCGTGATGAGAATGTGATAGACTGCTGACAGTGTGACCGTCGTTTTCAGATACGAACCATTGTTGTGTCAGGAAGTTGTCAGGTTTGGTTGTTGATTGGACGACAAGTGCGTGCAAAGTCTGGTCAGATCGTATTTCGCAAGGCAGAATCCTAGCTATGGGTGTCATGATTCTTCCTCTCGTCGTCGTGCTGGTTGCCGGTCTGCTTGTGCTCGGCATGGTTTGTGCTGAGCGCTTCCCGGTGCGCTCCTGGCCCTCACGCATTCGCAGCGTGGTCCGCAACTCTCAGGAGGTGCGCCTGGAGGAGCAGGACGTCGAGGTTGAGGTGGTGCCCCAGGAGGTCAGCCTGTCCGACCTCATGACGCGTGAAGGGCCGGCGGTCTACGCCGGGACCGAGGGCTTCGGAGGCCTGGTCGGCGTCGTCGGAAAGGCGATGGACGCTGCGGAGAGGACTCGTGGCTCCGCCGGCTCCCGGCGTCGCGCTCATGTGCATGAGCCGGCAACCAGTGGGCTGTCGCAGCCTCAGAGGTGAGTGGCGGCGGTAGCCTCGTGAATACCGCGGTGGACACTTTTTTCACGACTATGCGGTGCCGCGGTGACGCTGCTTCTAGATGAATTCCTAGCCCTGGGAGATTGCCGCTCCTCCGATACCCTCTCGCACTTTCTCTCACTCCCACGGTCACCGAGCTGTTTCGGTCTAAGAGCGACACGGCTCACCGGGTAATGCGGCTACGAGAACGCCTCATCCTGCAGCGCGCTCACGAGCGCGCTGCAGTTTTCTTCATGCCGTAGCCACGCCGCATGCCCAGGGTCCTCGCGCCTTCCTCGGGCGAGAGGCGACCCGGGCAGGCCGACCCCGCCACAGGGGGCCCGTGATCGGGCATGATGGGTCCATGGAACCGATCCTCATCGTCCTCGGCATCATCCTGGTCATCGTCATCGCAGGAGGGCTGTGGCTCTACGCCGGTAGACGGCGGGGCCGGGTCTCCG
The DNA here is from genome assembly GCF_031296635.1 of Actinomyces acetigenes. Classification (NCBI taxonomy): domain Bacteria; kingdom Bacillati; phylum Actinomycetota; class Actinomycetes; order Actinomycetales; family Actinomycetaceae; genus Actinomyces; species Actinomyces acetigenes. Next base: position 11,794 of record NZ_JASPFC010000051.1, on the reverse strand, counting down.
ACGAGATCAGCGCCCACAAGCCGATGTCCGTGGAGGATCTCCTGCCCTCTGAGGGTGAGGACACCGAGGAGGAGGCCGACGAGGAGGGCGCCGCCGAGCCGGCTGCGACGCTGGAGTCCCCCGAGTCCATCTCCGGCCGCATGCAGCGCCTTCGCGCCCGCCTGGCCGGCGCCGGCGGCTTCGGCAAGGCGGTCCTGTCCGTCCTGTCCCGAGGAGACCTCACCGAGGAGGACTGGGAGGAGATCGAGGACACGCTGCTCACCTCCGACCTGGGCATCGAGGTGACCACCTCACTCATGGACGAGCTGCGCACCCAGGCCAAGGTCCTGGGAACCTCCGACCCCGAGGCGGTCCGCGCCGTCCTGCGCGCCGAGCTGCTCAAGCTCGTCGACCCCTCCCTGGACCGCTCCCTCAACCTGGAACGTCCCACACCGGCCGAAGGGGCCCAGGGGACGCCCGCGGCGGCCATCCTCATGGTGGGGGTCAACGGCACCGGCAAGACCACCACCTGCGGCAAGCTCGCCCGCGTCCTGGTGGCTCAGGACAAGACCGTCGTCCTGGGGGCGGCCGACACCTTCCGTGCCGCGGCGGCCGAGCAGCTGAGCACCTGGGGCGAGCGCGTGGGTGTTGACGTCGTTCGCTCCGAGAAGGAGGGAGCCGACCCCGCCTCAGTCGCCTACGACGCCGCCCGCGAGGCCGCCGCCCAGGAGGCGGACGTCGTCGTCGTCGACACCGCCGGGCGCCTGCAGAACAAGGCCGGCCTCATGGACGAGCTGGGCAAGATCAAGCGCGTCATGGAGAAGATCGCCCCGGTCGGCGAGATCCTTCTGGTCCTGGACGCCACCACCGGCCAGAACGGCATGCGCCAGGCCCAGGTCTTCTCCGAGGCCGTGGGCGTCACCGGCATCGTGCTCACCAAGCTTGACGGCACCGCCAAGGGCGGCATCGTCGTCACCGTCCAGAAGGAGCTGGGCGTGCCCGTCAAGCTCGTGGGCCTGGGGGAGGGCGCCGACGACCTGGCCCCCTTCGACCCGGAGGGCTTCGTCGACGCACTGCTGGGCTGAGCCCGCGAACCGACGCGCCCCAGCGAACCACGCCGCAACGCCCCCGGTCACCCGCCTCGTCCAGAGAGTGGGTGGCCGGGGACATTTGGGCCAGTCGAACGAGTCTTCCGTGTCCTCGTCCTAGCCAGCGCTACTCAATGATCCACCCCTTCTGGGCGGCGATGTGCACCGCTGCGGCGCGGGTGGGCGCACCGGTCTTGGCCATGGCCTGGGACAGGTGGTTACGGGTGGTTCCCTCCGAGAGATGGACCCGCCGGGCGACCTCGGAGACGGTGGCGCCGTCGGCGGCGGCCTGAAGCACCTCGGTCTCCCTGGCGGTCAAGGGAGAGTCCCCGAAGATGAGCGAGTCGGCGGCCAGCGCTGGGTCGACGACGCGCAGCCCGGCATGGACCCGGCGCACCGACTCGGCCAGCTCGGTGGCCGGAGCGTCCTTGACGACGAAGCCGTGGGCCCCGGACTGAATGGCTCGCCGCAAGAATCCGGGGCGCCCAAAGGTGGTGACGATGAGGACCCTTGTGGCCGGCAACCGCTCCAGGAGACTCGCGGTCGCTCTCAGCCCGTCGGTGCCGGGCATGTCAACGTCCATGAGGACGACGTCGGGCCGCTGCTTGAGCGCGACGGGCAGGACGTCGTCCCCGTTGCCGACCTGGGCGACGACCTCGATATCGGTCTCCAAGGCGAGTAGTGCGGCCAGCGCCCCGCGCACCATGGCCTGGTCATCGGCCAGCATCACTCGGATCATCGCTCAGCTCCGTTACTCAAGGTTCCTCAAGGCCGACGACAGGAGTGCTCGCCGGAGTTCGGGATGCGCGCGACCGGGTCACTGGCTCGCGTCGGGCGCCATAGGTGAGGATAGACGGCGGGCGCGTACTCTCAGGACGGTGCCGCTGCCACTGGAGGGCGTCTCGATGGTGAGGTCGGCACCATTGTCGTGACAGCGCTGGCGCAGTCCCTCCAAGCCGTGACCGTCGCCGGTGCCGGTCGAGTTCAGTCCGATACCGTCGTCGGCCACCTCAATGGAGTCGGCGCTCAGCGCCACCCTGCAGTGCGAGGCGTGGGCGTGGCGCACAATGTTGGTCACGCCCTCGCGCACCACCCAGGCGAAGAGCTCGCGCAGCTCGGGGTCGACGACCTCGACGGTCAGCGGGAGGTCGGCGCGGACACCGGCCGAGGTCAGGACGTTGGTGGCCCGGGCCAGCTCGCCGGCCAGGCTCAGTTCTCGGTAGCTGTTGACGGTGGCGCGCACGTCGGCCAAGGCGGAACGTGCCAGGGACTGAACCTCGGTCAGCTCCGCCCTGGCCTGATCGGGGGCGGTATCGACGAGCCTGGTGGCGAGCTCGGTCTTCAAGGCGATGACCGTCAGCGAGTGCCCCAGGATGTCGTGCATGTCCCGGGCCATGCGGTTGCGCTCCTCATTGATCTCCAGCTCGTGGGTGCGCTGCTCCAGAACGCGGGCCGCCCTCCGCTGCTCCATGATGTAGCGCCCGAAGACGCAGGCGCCGCCCGCGCCGAGTAGAGCGATCCAGGCGCCTTCACTTGCGGACCAGGAGGGACTCATCCTGGGAACGAGGAAGAGGGTGCCAGCGAGGATCGCGATGGGGCCGATGGCCGCCTGCCAGGGCAGGGAGAAGGCTAGGACGACGGCCAGGAACACCACTAGCTGCAGGCTTTGAGGCCCCACGCCGAGGGCAGCCCCGATCGCTGTGAGGGCTCCGACGACGATGAGCAACAGACTCAGGTGGCCGGGCCAGGTCAGGCCATGGCGCACCCGTCTCACGCTGAGCGAGCAGGCGGCGTACAGGCATGCGCAGGAGACAACGGCGCTGACAGCGCCCCAGACCCCACCGTTGGATCCTTGGGCCAGCCCCTCCTTGACGACCGGAATCATGGAGGCGGCCCACACGATCCCCCAGCCGACCGCCACAACGCGGGTGCGGCGCGCCCGCGCCTCGTCGGGGGACAGGGCGCGGGCGGTCATGGACGAGATCGTACTCATTCTTGGAGCTCTAGACCCGAGCAGTGTCGCGGCCCATCCTCCAGGCGGCGCCGCCCAGGAAGACGGCGAGCCAGGTCAGCACGTTGACCAGCCACCACCAGGAGAAGCTCTCTGCGCCCATGGGCCACAGCGCCAGGTTGTGCAGCCCGTACATGGGGGTGAGGCTGCCGATGCGATCCATGGTGGAGCCCGGCGTCAACGGGATGAACATGCCGCCGAGGAAGGCGAGCAGGGCCATGAGCGGGCCGACCACCTGCATGGCGTTGTCCGAGGGAAGGAGGTAACCGACGAACAGTCCGAAGGCGACGAAGACCAGGGAACCCAGCCAGATGATGAGAGCCGAGGAGATCCAGGCCGTGGCAGGCATCTGCGCGTGACGCACGGGGCCGCAGGCGTAGACGGCGCCGATGGCCAAGGCGCTGATGAGCATCCCCACGATCGCCTTGGCGGTGATGTAGGCGATGGGCTTCAGCGGGGTCAGGCGCAGCTGGCGGCTCCATCCCGAGGCCCGCTCGGTGCTTACGGCCGCCCCTGCCCCGGTGGTGGTCATGAGCGCGCCGTACAGGGCCATGCCGATCATCATGTTCGCCACGATGTTGCCGTTGCCGTAGGGCGTGGCCGAGTAGTCGGTGGTGGTGAACATGAGGAAGAAGGCCACCGGTAGAACGATCGAGAAGATGACGGAGCGACGGTTGCGCAGGCGCCGGCGCACCTCGAGGGACAGCAGGGGAAGGCTCAACCCGCCCAGAGGGGGCGTGGTGCGGGAGGACAGATCGAGGTGGTTGACGGCTGATGAGGCGGAGGAGGACTCAGAAGAAGACATATCGGTTCCAGTGGAGGACGTGGGAGAAAGAGTGGCGGTGCTGCTGGTGCGAGTCATGCTGACGCTCCCAGAGTGGGATCTGCGGCGCCGTCGCTGGTCAGGGCCACGAAGGCGTCCTCCAGACCCCGGCTGGTGATCTCCAGGTCCTTGGCCAGGTGATCGCTGAGGAGAAGGACGGCAACGGCATCGGTGTCGGTCGAGGTCAGGGTGAGCGTGTTGCCCAGGATCTCGACGTCGTGGATCCGTCCACGGGTCTGCAGGTCGGTCAGGGCGCCGCGCAGCCGCTCAGGAGCGCAGGTCAGGGTGGCTCGCAGGGAGCGGCCGCTCACGGAGGCGCGGATCTCGGCGGCGGTACCGTCGGCGATGATGCGCCCATGACGCATCAGGACGATCCGGTCGGCGAAGGCGTCGGCCTCCTCAAGGTAGTGCGTGGCGAAGACGATGGTGCGCCCGCGCTCGGCGTCGGCGTGGATGGCCTCCCAGAAGCTGCGGCGCCCCTCGACGTCCATGCCTGTGGTCGGCTCATCGAGGATGAGCAGTGCCGGATCGCTCACGAGCGCCATGGCGAAACGCAGGCGCTGCTGCTGGCCCCCGGAGCACTTCTTGACGATGCGCGAGGCGAAGTCGGTGACGCCGGCGCGACGCATGGCCTCCTCGGCATCGATGCGATGGGAGAAGAGGCTCGCCGTCAGCTGCACCGTCTCACGCACGGTGATATCGGGCAGGAGGCCTGCGGTCTGCATGACTGCGGCGACCAGGCCCCGGTCGACCGCCTGGCGCGGGCTCATGCCGAAGACTCTCGCATCGCCCCTGGTGGGGCGGCTCAGTCCCAGGATCATGTCGATCGTCGTCGTCTTGCCGGCGCCGTTGGGGCCCAGGAGGGCGACGACCTCGCCGGGGCGGATGGTCAGATCGACACCGTCGACGGCGGTGACGTCTCCGAAGGACTTGTGCAGATCGGTCAGTCGGACGGCGTCCCTGTGGTCCGTCCGGGGGTCTTCCGGGACGGAGGCCTCCAGGCCGGTCCGAGGCGTTGCTGTGCTCATGGCTCAAGACTCGCGCTGCAGCGGCGGTGGCCCATGGCCCATCGGTCATCACTTGGTCATGACATATCTCAGGGGTTACCAGGCGGCGAAATACGGTGGAATACCGGGAGAAAACCTGTGTTCGAGGTGGGGAGGGCCTCGAGGGGAGCCAGGTCCCTGGGATATGACTCGGGGGACGTATCCGGCTGGAGAGTGTGGGCTCAGTCCCGGTCCGGGCACGGGGGAGAGGACGTGCCCTTCTTGCCGCTATCCTGGGTCACAGTCGAGGTGAGCGCCATGGCCCATGGGCCCCATGGGCATGGACGCTCCACCCTCATCCGCCCTGAAGTCTCCCGACCAATGCGCCCCACGGCGCCAGGAAGGACCATCGCGTGTTCGGCAACCTCTCTGATCGCATCACCGCCTCCTTCAACCAGCTGCGCGGCAAGGGTCGTCTCACCGAGGCCGATGTCAACGCCACGGTCACCGAGATCCGCCGCGCCCTCCTGGAGGCCGACGTCGCCCTGCCCGTGGTGCGCGCCTTCACCGCAGCGGTGCGCGAGAAGGCGGTCGACGCCGCCCGCTCCCAGGCCCTCAACCCGGGCCAGCAGGTCGTCAAGATCGTCAACGAGGAGCTCATCGAGGTTCTGGGAGGCCAGACCCGGGAGATCCACTGGGCCGACCGCGGTCCCACGATCATCATGCTCGCAGGCCTCCAGGGTGCCGGTAAGACCACCCTGGCCGGAAAGCTCGGACGCTGGCTGCGCGACCAGGGCAAGCGCGTCCTGCTGGTGGCCTCCGACCTCCAGCGCCCCAACGCCGTGACCCAGCTGAGCGTCGTCGCCGAGCGCGCCGGGGTGCACGTGTGGGCGCCAGAGCCCGGCAACGGCGTGGGCGACCCGGTGGCGGTGGCCCGCTCCGGCGTCGAGCACGCGCGCACCAACGGCTACGACGTCGTCGTCGTGGACACCGCCGGCCGCCTGGGCGTGGACGCCGAGATGATGGACCAGGCGATCCGCATCCGCGATGCCGTCTCCCCCCACGAGATCCTCTTCGTCCTGGACGCCATGGTCGGTCAGGACGCCGTCAACACCTCGGTCGCCTTTCGCGACGGCGTCGGCTTCACCGGCGTGGTCCTCTCCAAGCTCGACGGCGACGCCCGCGGCGGTGCGGCCCTGTCCGTGCGCGGCGTCACCGGTGCCCCGGTCCTGTTCTCCTCCACCGGTGAGGGCCTGACCGACTTCGAGCGCTTTCACGCCGACCGCATGGCCTCGCGCATCCTGGACATGGGTGACCTGCTCACCCTCATCGAGCAGGCCGAGCGGACCCTGGACCGCCAGGAGGCCGAGGACGCCGCCGCCAAGCTCGCCAAGGGCACCTTCACCCTCGACGACTTCCTGGGCCAGCTGCGTCAGATCCGCAAGATGGGCTCCATGAAGAAGCTCCTGGGCATGATGCCCGGCATGGGGCAGATGCGTGAGGCCCTGGACAACTTCGACGAGCGCGAGGTCGACCGCATCGAGGCGATCGTGTGCTCCATGACGCCGGCCGAGCGCAAGGACCTGTCCATCCTCAACGGCTCTCGCCGCAACCGTATCGCCAAGGGCTCGGGAACCACGGTCCAGGCCGTCAACGAGCTCGTGGACCGCTTCGAGCAGGCCAAGAAGATGATGGAGGCCATGGCCTCCGGCGGCATGGGCGGACTCGGTGAGGGCGGTCCCATGCCCGGCATGGGGTCGCTGCCCGGAATGGGCAAGCACTCCAAGGCCCGCCAGGCCCCCAAGGCCAAGCGCGGTAAGGGCGGCAAGAAGGGCCGCAGCGGCAACCCCGCCAAGGCCGCCCGCCAGGCCAAGGAGGCCGCCGCCGCCAAGCAGGCCAGGATCGAGGGCGGCCAGGGGACTGCGCCCGCAGCCGGCTCCTCCTTCGGGCTCGGCGGCGGCCAAGGCGGTGCCTCCGGCTACGGGATCATGCCTCAGGGCCAGCCGCAGGCCCAGGCCGGTGCGCAGCCCTCGGGCGACGACGTCGCCGACGCCATGAGCGCCCTGCCCGAGGACCTGCGCCGCCACCTCGGGCTGTAGAAGCCAGGCCCCGCTTACAGCCAGCCGTTGGTCTCGGCGGTGCGGGCCGCCTCGGTGCGGTTACGGGCGTGGGTCTTGGCGATCGCCGAGGACAGGTAGTTGCGCACCGTGCCCTCGCCCAGGCGCAGCCGCGTGGCGATCTCTCGGGCGTCCGCGCCCGTGGCCGCAGCCTGCAGAACCTCCTTCTCCCGCTCGGTCAGCGGATTGGGCCCGAGCAGCACCGACTCCTGGGCGAGTTCGGGGTCAATGACCCGCAGGCCCGCATGGACCTTGCGGATCGCCTCAGCCAGCGCCTCAGGCGGGGTGTCCTTGACGATGAAGCCCGCGGCTCCCGCCTCCATGCCCCGTGAGAGGTAGCCCGGGCGACCGAAGGTCGTCACGATGAGGCACCTGCACGATGCCCCGGAGGCGACGACGTCCGCAGTGGCCGCCAGTCCGTCGCGCCCCGGCATGTCGATGTCCACCAGGGCCACGTCCACGGCGTGCTCACGCACTGCGGGGAGGACCTCGTCGCCCCGCCCCACCTGGGCCACCACCTCCAGATCGCTCTCCAGCCCCAGAAGCGTCGCCAGCGCTCCACGCACGAGGGCCTGGTCATCGGCGATGAGCACGCGGATCGGGTTCACGGCAGCCTCACCTCCAGTCTGGTTCCGCCGGACGTCACGTCAACGGAGTCTGTCTCGACGGTGCCGGATAAGTCGGTGCAACGGGTGAGAGGACTGGTCATGGTGAGGCAACCGCCCTCCTGCTCAATACGGGAGCGCAGGCCCTCCAACCCGTTACCGGGTTTGTCACCGGCCAGGCCGACACCGTCGTCGCTCACCTGCAGCAGCCCCGGCTCCAGATGCACTGCCACGGTGGCCGCCTGCGCGTGCCGAACGACATTGGTCGTCGCCTCGCGAAGAGCCCAGGCCAGTACGGCTCGTTGACGCTCAGGAATGTCCTGGGCGCTGCCGGTTATATCCACGCTGATCTGGGCGGCACTCAGAGCGGTACGCGTGGCCTCCACCTGGCTGGCCAGGTCCGGGGACCGCAGGCGCGTTACCGTGGAGCGCACGTCGGTAAGGGCCCTGCGGGCCAGGGTGATGACCTCGTCGAGCTCCCGGGAGGCGGCGGCCGGGTCACGCTCGATGAGCCGGCGGGCGACCTCGGCCTTGAGGGTGAGGACCGTCAAGGAGTGCCCCAGGATGTCGTGGACATCGCGCCCGAGGGCCTCGCGCTGGGAGACGAGGGCGAGCTCGCGCTCGGCGGATGTTCTGCGCTCCTGGAGCTCCACCGCGATGCGGGCGATGATGATGGGAACCTCGGTGAGCGATATGCCCAGTACCTGCCAGTGCGACTCCGGATGCGTGTTCCATAACAGCGAGGCGGCAGCCAGGAGACCCGTCGCTATGACAACGGTGGGGATGCCCCGGCGCAGCGTCGTGGAGAACAGGAGCAACGAGCAGAAGAAGGGGAAGAAGCAGACCGTCCACCATCCCAGCGCCGGCAGCGTCAGTACGGTGAAGAAGGCCTGAACCGCGAGCTCTCTCAGGAGGATGCGAGTCGGGAGGCCAGTAGGAGGGACTCCGACCCTCGGTGCACGGTTGTCCGGCGTCGAGAACGCCCAGACGTAGCCGGCGATGAACCCCAGTACCCCGGTCAGCCCCAGCAGACGCTGCCACCAGGCGAAGGAACCGAGGAGAAGCTGGATGATGGGGACGATCAGGAAGAACACCCACACCGTGGCGTCCCAGACAACGTGACGGCGATGAAGGCGCCAGGGGTGGGAACGGGACCGCCCTGATCCAGACAATGATGCCGTCAGGTCGGCTGAGTCATGCAGGGGCTGTGGCATGGTCATCGCCGGCCTCACCGGCGCCCGGTCACCCGGCGTCGGGCCCCGATCACGAGCAGCCCGAAGATGAGTGTCCACGCCACCAGGTTAGCCAATGGCATCCACAGCGGGTCCTGAACGCCCGCCTGCCGATCCGGTACGTAGGTCCACCCCTCGCCCAGCGGCCACCGGGCCAGCGCCGTCGACCCGTACATCGGGGTGAAGCGACTGATCGTCAGCAGCGTGCGGTTCAGGGGCATGAAGGCGTTGCCGATGAAGGCGAACAAGGAGACCAAGGAGGTCGCGATACCGATCGATGCCGAGGACGGCAGCCACATCCCGGCAGCCAGCCCCCACAGGACGAAGGGCAGGACCCCGATCAGGCAGATGAGGGGACTGGTGGCCCAGGCCCAGCCCTCCATCTGCGAGTCCGTCAGTGCCCCAGCGGTGAGCACGACGACGACGGGAAGAGCCGCGGTTCCCACCGCGGTGCCGGTCTTGACCACGAGGTAGCCGCGCAGGCCCCGGGAGGTGACCGCCATCTGCCGGCCCCAGCCCGCCGACTGCTCGACGGCGGCCGCCGCCGAGGCGCTCGTGGCACCCAGGCAGGCGCTGAAGGAGGCCATCGCAAGCATCACCGAGGCCGAGACATTGCCGTGAGCATGCGGGCCGTAGTCCCCGGCGGAGGCGTTCAACCGGCCGAAGACGAGGTACATCGCCACAGGGAAGGCGACAACGAAGAAGAGGTTGGCGGGCTCACGCAGGCTCCGATAGAGGTCGAGCCAAAGGTAGGTCAGGAGGGGGCGTACGGGCCTGAGTCCTCCCGGACGAGGTGATCGGCCTGCGAGCTTGCCCGCGTCGGGATCGACAGGGGAGTTGGATGCTGAGGAATCAGAGGGTGTCTGGGACGTCGCGGTCATGATGCGGCCTCATTGCTGGTGGTGATGGCGGTCGGGGTGAAGGGTGTGGGCTCAGTCCTCTACGGGGCTGCCTCATCAGAGCCGCCGGAGGTCAGAGCGGTGAAGACCTCGTCGAGGCTCGCGGCGCCGATCCCCAGGTGCTCGGCGGGGGTGGCACTCAGCAACCAGCGGGCGAGGGCGTCGGAGTTAGTCGTGCGCAGCTCCACGTGCTCACCGTGGACGACCGCATGCCCGATGCTGCTGGCCACGGGACAGTCGGCCAGGTGCTGCCCCAGCGTTTCCTCGGAGACCCCGGGCCAGGTGACGGTCACCAGGGCGCCATCGCCCAGGGCTCGGATCTCATCGACACTGCCGTCGGCGACCAGGCGGCCATGGGCGATGATGACGATGCGGTCGGCGAAGGAGGCCGCCTCCTCCAGGTAGTGGGTGGCGAACAGGACGGTACGGCCGCGGCGGGTCTGGGTGCGCATCGTCTCCCAGAAGGCGATTCGGGCACTGACATCCATTCCGGCGGTGGGCTCGTCCATGATGAGAAGGTCGGGGTCCGGCAGCAGGGCAAGGGCCAGGCGCAGGCGCTGACGCTCGCCTCCCGAGCAGCGGCTCACTCTGCGGGTGAGGAGCCGGCCAAGATGCGCCTGGTTGACGACGTCGTCGAGCCTGGAGGCGTGCGAGACTCCGTCGCCGTGCCGGGGGCCCATCGAGGCCACGACTCGCAGGGTCTCCCCGACGGTGAAGTCGTCCAGCAGACCGCCGTCCTGGAAGATGACACCAACGCGACCTGCCTGGACCGCCTGGTTGGGGGAGGTTCCGAGAAGCTCGATCGTCCCGGCGTCGGGGCGGGTCAGCCCCAGGATCATGTCGAGGGTGGTGGACTTGCCCGCGCCGTTGGGGCCCAGGAAGGCGACGACCTCTCCGGGCCGGATGGTCAGGTCAAGGCCGTCGACGGCGACGAGGCTGCCGAATGTCTTGCGCAGGCCACGGGAGTCAATCGCGGGGGCTGGAGCTGTGTGCCCGATCTGAGGACAGGATCTCGGGGAGTGAGTGACGGGGGCTGTGGTGGTTCGGGTCATGACCTCAGGCTCCTGCCGGCCCGCGGTTCCCGGTACTGAGCGCTGTCACCGCTGCCGCATGACAGCTGTCATGCAGCAGCGGGCCGTGTGGGAAACCATCGTGTCCTCAGGACTGCGGTGCGTAGCCGACCAACGTGGAGCCGTCGATCGCGACAATGAGGTTCTGGCGCCAGACGGGGATGACTGCGCCACGGGATGTGATGGGCAGGGGATCCATCGGCGTCTTCGATGTCGTGTCAATCATGAACACGGCACCGATCTCACTGCTGGCGGAGCGGCCGCGTATGGTGAGCGTGCGCTTGTCGGAGCTCAGTTTCCAGGAGCTCTGGAACTGTGCACGAGCCGGTGTGTTCCACATGGCTACTTCGTCGGACAGCGTCAATGGGGTCCCGTTGAGGCTGCAGTGCGTGGCATCGGAGCAGGTGAGGTCGATATCGGCCCAGCTCGTGTCTCCCGACTCGTAAGCGGCCTTGAACTGGGACAGCGTGGGTTGCTGACCATCCTTGATGAGGAGGGACGCAGTGGAGCCCTTGAGAGTGAAGGACTCTGCGGGTGCCCCATTTTCGGAGAAGGTGGATGCAGTCGAGCTGTCTGGATCGATGGTGACCCAACCGTCCCTAGCGGAAAGCAGCTGGATGGGGCGCCCTTGATCATTCTTCTCCGGTGAGAGAGTCAGGAGAGAACCGTCCCTCGTCGAAAGAACTCCGATCCTGGAAGAGTCTTTGGGGGTGCTTTCAACGGACACTGCGATCGAGTCTGATGTCGGTGTCCCATCGGCGTGGTGCCAGAGTGGATAGACCGACGTGAACTCATAGGTCTGCTGCCAGCGCTGAGTCGGCTCTCCATCATTCCAGTCCCAGCCCGCGCAGGTGCTGCTCCCGTCCGAGTACGAGGAGCTGCATGAGACGGCTATGTTGTCATTGGCGACAAAACTTGACGACTGGAAACCCGGTGGGAGTTCGGTCGTCTTTCCTGTTGTCGGGTCAAGAACCTCGTCGTCTA
>NZ_JASPFC010000050.1:0-15186 GCF_031296635.1 Actinomyces acetigenes | reverse complement strand
GTGCAGACGCGGACCCTGGGGCACCGGCGTCGTCCTGCGCGCCACCACTGGCTATCTCTGTCGGTTCCGCTTGTCCCCCGGCCTCGGCCAGGGCGGCCCGAGCGCTGTCCTCGCGAGCCTCAGCGGCGCGCAGCGCGCTGCGCGCCTGCTCGAGGGCGGCCAGGCTGGCCTCGTGGCGGCTGCGTGCCGAGGCGACGCGCCCACCGGCCCGGGCGATGGTCTCTCGTCGCTCTGAGACTCGGCGCTGAGCGGCCGAGAGCTCCTGGTCCGCCGCCTTCTCGGCAGTCTCCGCGTCCGTGCGCACCCGGGTGGCGTCACTGAGTGCGGTGCGGGCGGCCTCGAGGGTGTCGGCGAGCTCGGCCTCCTCCCGGCCCGCGGCCTCGGCCCGACGCTCGAGCTCCTCAGGATCGGTGCCGTGGCTCGGGGCGGGCGCGGAGGCCAGGAGCCGAATCCGCTCGCCGGCCACGTCCGCGAGCGCCCCGAGGGACTGGGCCGCACCAGTGAGCTCCTCCCAGGTCCTGCCGGCCCGGGCGAGGCGCTGGGCGGAGGTGGTCTCGATGGCGGCCAGCTCGCTCAGGCGAGCCCTGGCGACGCGCTCGGCCTCCTCGACGGCGCTGCGGCGCCGCGCCAGGGCCTCCTTGTCCTCGTCCCCGGCCTCCAGGAGGGACTGAGCCTGGACGACGTCGTCGGCCAGGAGCCGGGCGGTGGCGTCACGAACCTCGACCTGGATGCTCCGGGCGCGCCGGGCGATGGCGGCCTGCCGGGCCAGGGGGCCGAGCTGACGGCGCAGCTCCTGGGTGAGGTCGGCGACGCGGGCGAGGTCGGCGGCCATGGACTCGAGCTTGCGAAGGGCGCGCTCCTTGCGCTTGCGGTGCTTGAGGACGCCGGCGGCCTCCTCGATGAAGCCGCGGCGGTCCTCAGGCGTGGCGCTCAGGACGGCGTCGAGCTGCCCCTGCCCGACAACGACGTGCATCTGGCGCCCGAGGCCCGTGTCGCTGAGGAGCTCCTGAACGTCGAGGAGGCGGCAGGGGCTGCCGTTGATGCGGTACTCCGACCCGCCACCGCGGAACAGGGTGCGCGAGATGGTGACCTCGGTGTAGTCGATCGGCAGGGCGCCGTCGGTGTTGTCAATGGTCAAGGAGACCTCAGCGCGCCCGAGGGCCGGGCGGGAGCCTGCGCCGGCGAAGATGACGTCGGCCATGGAGCCGCCGCGCAGGTTCTTGGCGCCCTGCTCCCCCATGACCCAGGTCAGGGCGTCGACAACATTGGACTTGCCGGACCCGTTGGGGCCGACCACGGCGGTGATGCCGGGCTCCAGGCGGAGGGTGGTCGACGAGGCGAAGGACTTGAATCCCTTGATCGTCAACGTCTTGAGGTGCACGAGCGCCACCCTAACAGCGCGGACGGTTCTCACGGGGACTAAAACGACAAAGAAACTTGACACGGCCGCATGAGACAAGCAAACTTTCCATATCAAGAGAACCGGGCACGCGGCGCGCACCCGCCTCGCCATCCCGCCTCGTCCCCGAGCCCGAAGGAGCCATGATGCTTGAACTGTCCGGCCTGTCCAAACGCTTCGGGAGCCTGCAGGCCCTGGACGATCTCTCCTTGTCCCTGGACCGCGGTGAGATCGTCGGCTTCGTCGGTGCGAACGGAGCGGGCAAGTCCACCACGATGCGCATCGTCATGGGAGTGCTCGACGCCGACGCCGGCGCCGTGACCTGGAAGGGCGTCCCCGTGGACGCCGCTATCCGACGCGGTATCGGCTACATGCCCGAGGAGCGCGGCCTCTATCCCCGGATGAAGGTGGCCGAGCAGCTCATCTACCTGGCCCGCCTCCACGGACTGTCCGCCTCCGCCGCCAAGGCGGCTGCGAACCAGTGGACCGAGCGCCTAGGCCTGGAGGAGCGCCGCGGCGACGAGGTGCAGAGCCTGTCGCTGGGCAACCAGCAGCGCGTCCAGCTGGCCGCCGCGCTGGTGAGCAGCCCCGAGCTGCTCATTCTCGATGAGCCCTTCTCCGGCCTGGACCCGGTGGCCGTGGACGTCATGAGCCAGGTCATCCTGGAGCGGGCGGCCGCAGGCGTGCCCACTCTCTTCTCCTCCCACCAGCTCGACGTCGTCGAGCGCCTGTGCGACCGGGTGGTCATCATCCGCTCGGGTCGGCTCGTGGCCGACGGGACGATTCCCGAGCTGCAGGCCACCGAGACGCCCCGCTGGCGGCTCGTTGTCGAGCGGGCCGCGGGCAGCGCGCCGGTGCAGGCTGCCTCCTTGAACCTGCCCGCCCCCACGGTCGAGGTCGATGACGCCGGCCGCCTGGTCATCACCGCGGCGGGAGCCGATGAGCAGGAGCTTTTGAGCACGGCCCAGCGCCTGGGGACGGTGCGCGAGCTCGGCCCGGTGCGTCACCGGCTCACCGAGATCTTCCGGGATGTGCTGACCGCCACCTCCCGCGAGGGAACCGCAGACACCAGCGAGACGAAGGAGACGCACTGATGAGCGACCGGACCAGCCCTATTACTCGTCGTCAGGAGATCGCCCTGGTCACCGGCCGCGAGCTGCGGGCGCACCTGCTGAAGAAGTCGACCATCATCCTGACCCTGGTGCTGCTCATCGCCGCCGTCGGCGGCATCGTCGGCGTCAAGCTCTACACCTCGGGCCAGGACCAGGCCTACCGGGTCGGGCTCAAGGGCGTGACCCCCACCCAGGCCGCCGGGTTGGACAAGGTGGCCGCCTCCAACGGGAAGACGATCGAGCTCGTTGACGTCTCCGCCCACCAGGCGAAGGACGTCCTGGCCGAGGACTCCCCCGAGGGCACGCCGCACGTGGACATGGTCCTGGACGTCTCCGGCTCCGCCCCCACCATCACTGTGGACAAGTCAGCCGACGACGCGGTCGTCTCAGGGGCCACGGCCTTCCTTCAGCAGTCGGCTCTGGGCCGGCAGATCGCGTCCTTGGGAGGCGACCCCGCCCAGGTGGCCTCCCAGCTCAGCGCCGCCAAGCCCAAGGTCACGGTGCTCAACGCCCCTCAGCGGGATTCGGCCGACTTCGGCTCGCGCTACGCGATCCTCATGACGATCGACGTCCTGCTGCTGTTCGCCATCATGGGCGGCGGTCAGTTCATCGCCCAGGGGGTGGTGGAGGAGAAGTCGAGCCGGATCGTGGAGATCCTCCTGGCGTGCGTGCGCCCCAGCTCGCTGCTGGCCGGCAAGATCCTGGGGATCGGTATCGCCTCGGTCCTGACCACCGGGCTCGTCGCCGTCGTCGGGGTCACCACCGCGAAGGCCACGGGAGTCATGCCGGACATCAGTCTCAACCTGGACGGCGTGCTCGTCGCGATGATCATGTGGATGATCGTGGGCTACGCGATCTTCGCGGTCGCCTTCGGGGCTGCGGCCTCACTCGTGAGCCGTCAGGAGGACGTCAGCTCGGTGAGCATGCCCCTGGTCATGCTCTCCATGGTCCCCTATGTCCTGAGCTTCTTGATGGCCACCGGGGACAGCAACAGCACGACCTTCCGAGTCCTGTCCTACCTGCCGCCCTTCGCTCCCTTCATGATGCCGGCGCGCCTGGTGCTGGGGGTCTCCTCCTGGACCGAGCAGCTGGTCGCCCTGGCGATCGCGCTGGTCTTCCTGCCACTGCTGGTGCACGTGGCGGCGGCGATCTACACCCGGGCCGTGACCCGCACCGGTGCCCGAGTCCCTCTCAAGGAGGTCCTCAGAAGGGCCGAGCGGGCCTGAGCGAGAGGTCTCATCGGCCTTCACCGGCCACGCCCCGATGACGATGGTGCGACTCCTGTGAGGGGAGTCGCACCATCGTCATCTCATGTCATGGCGGGCGTCAGGCGCCCTGAGGGAGGGGCTGGGAGTCAGTCGGCCAGCTCGGGGAACCAGATGGCGATCTCGCGGGCGGCGGACTCGTCGCTGTCCGAGCCGTGGACGAGGTTGAGGATGGCGGGCGTGCCCCAGTCGCGTCCCAGGTCTCCGCGGATGGTGCCGGGGGCGGCCGTGGTGGGGTCGGTGGGGCCCATGAGGCTGCGCACGCCCTCGACGACGCGCTGGCCCTCGGCGACTGCGGCCACCACGTTGCCGGAGGTCATGTACTCCACGACGCCGGGGTAGAAGGGCTTGTCCACGTGCTCGGCGTAGTGCTGGGCGAGGATCTTCTCGGTGGGAGTGAGGACCTTCAGGGCCGTCAGGGCGTATCCCTTGGCCTCGATACGGCGCAGGATCTCACCGGTGAGGCGACGCTCGACGGCGTCGGGCTTGATGAGGATGAGGATGCGGCCGGTGCCGGACGTGCTGGCCATGGGAGTCTCCTTGCTGGGTTGGCTGGTGAGGGACCGAGTGGACCATAACGGGTCCGACCCCCTTCAGGCCATGGCAGTGTCGGACTCAGGCCTGTTCAACTACCAGGAGCGGGTCGGAGGAGCGGTCGCGGGCGGCGTCGGCGGCAGCCTGGAGAATGAGGGCCGAGGACTGGGCGCCGGGGTCGCGGTGCCCGCAGGAGCGCTCCCCCAGGAAGGAGGCCCGGCCGCGGCGGGCCTGGAGGGGCTCGGTGTCCTGGGCCCCCTTGGCGGCGGCCTGCGCGGCCGCGGCAAGGACTCCGATCTCATCCTCTCCGATCTCCGCGGCCTCCTTGGCGGCCATCGCCGCGGGTCGCCAGGCGTCGGCCATGGTCTTGTCCCCGCTGGTGGCATGTCCTCTGGCCTCCAGGCCCGAGGTTGCCTCCTCCAGAGCCCGGGCCAGTTCCTGTGCCCCCCAGGCGTGGGCGTCGCTGGAGCGGGCGGCCCTGAGGAAGGCGGTGCCCAGCAGCGGGCCTCCGGCACCGCCGACGGTGGCCATGAGGGTGGTGGCGACGAGCTTGAGGACTCCCCCGGGAGTAGCCGGAAGGTTTCCTGCCTCCTGGGCGGCATTGAGCTTGGTGACCACGGCCCTCATTCCGCGATCGAGGTTGTCGCCGTGGTCGGCGTCTCCGATGGCTCGGTCCAGCTCGGTCAGCTCGGCGCGGTTCTCGGTGGCCAGCAGGGCGGCGCGACGGGCCCAGTCGAGGGCCCAGGCAGCGTCCAAGGACATGGTGTTTCCTTCTCGGGTCTTGGCAGGTGTTGGTTCCAGGCCTGACCGCCATGCACCCAAGGGGTGAAGGACGACCATGCGGCTGTGATCGGGCCCTGCGCGGACCCGATGGGTCCCGACGCATTCCGGGAACGTTCGTGGGACGCGCCGGAGCAGGCCGACGAGGTGCTCATCGCCCGCTCGTTTTCCATCCTCTCACGCACCGGATGACCTCGCTCGTTGGGACCGGAAAGTTGCGCTTGACCAGCACAAACGATCACGCCTCCGCAGGTGGCGCGGAGGAGGCCGACGACGTCATACTTGTATGCACAGGTTCAGGTGCAGTACCACTCGTCCACCGACCGTCACCAAGCCTCAGGAAGAGGAGCCGCCCCGTGGCCCAGGCCAAGTACAACCAGATCTTCCAGACCCTGCGCGGGCGTATCGAGTCAGGCGCCTACGGCTTCCTCGAGATGCTCCCCTCGGAGAACACGCTGGCCGAGGAGTTCGCGTGCACCCGCAACACAGTGCGCAAGGCGCTCGCTCTGCTCGTGGCCCAGGGCTATGTCCAGACGATGCAGGGGCGAGGCGTCCAGGTGATCTCCCGACCACGCGCAACCTCCACCTTCCTGGTCGGGGGGATCGAGTCGCTCCAGGAGGCCGCCGCACGCAACCGGATGCCTCTGAGCACCCACATGATCTCCTTGGAGGAGGGTGTGGTCGACGCCGAGATGGCTATGGCCTCCGGTATGACCGAGGGCGCTGAGATCATCGCAGTCAAGCGGCTGCGTCTGTTGGACGATGTCCCCCTCATCGTGGACACCAGCTACTTCCTGACCTCGATGGCTCCTCATCTGACGCAGCAGATCGTCGAGTCCTCGATCTACGCCTACCTGGAGGAGGTCCTTGGGGTGCGGGTGGCCAGCGCGACTCGGCGGATCACGGTGGAGCGGGCCACGGACGAGGATCGCCGGCTCATCCACCTGGACGGGATGGACTGTGTCGTCGTCGTCTCCTCGGTGACCTTCGACTCGGCCGGGGTTCTCTTCGAGTACACGCGCTCGCGCCACTCCCCCGTGGGCTTCGCCTTCCAGGACACCGCGCACCGGCTGCCGGCCGAGCGCTGAGCCGAAAGCACTGCCCCGGACAGAGTCGCGCGCTCCGAGCGCTGCGCGAGTGTCCACAGACACAGGTCGGTGGCCCGGCTGCATCTCAGGATGCTTCCGGGCCACCGACCTACTGATGACAGCGGGACAGGCTCGTTGAGCACGTCCGTGTCAGTAGGCCACCGTCCTACTTGGCGACAGGCTCGCGGTTGCCGAGGCGGACCTTCTTGACCGTGCGCTCCTTGTCGAAGTCGGCCTGCTTGAAGCCGAAGAAGTAGGTGCACAGGAAGGAGACCAGGAGAGCCGCGCTCCCGGCGATCCAGAAGCCGGTGAAGGAGGCGTCCATCCCCTTGGGGTTGACGAAGGATGGGAATCCGACGAAGCCTCCAGTGAAGCCCCACATATTGACGTTGAGCAGCCCGGTGAGCAGCCCGCCGACGGCGCCGCCGATCGAGGCGGTGACGAAGATGCGACCGTACTTGAGGTTGAGGCCGTACATGGCCGGCTCGGTCACCCCGCAGAAGGCGGAGATCGTGGCCGGGGCAGCCATGCGCTTGATGCGAGCGTCACGCACCTTGAGCCAGACGGCCAGGGCACCACCGCCCTGGGCGATCATCGTGGCCGAGACGATGGCGTTGAGGTGGGAGTATCCGGGGCTGGCGAGCTCGGAGGAGATGATCGGGATGACCGCCCAGTGCAGGCCGAAGATGACCAGGCACTGGTAGAAGCCACCGATGAGCAGACCCGCGAGCGTGTAGTTGAAGCCCAGCACCGCGTTGATGACGGTGGCGATCCCACCTGAGACGAGCATGACGACGGGACCGAAGACCAGCAGGATGAGGGCGGACACCACGAAGATCTCGATGAGCGGCCCGAAGATCGGTCGGATGACGGCCGGCAGTACCTTCTTGAGCCAGGGCTCGATCTTGGAGGCGAGCCAGGCCCCCACGATGATGGGGAAGATCGAGTAGGCGTAGGCGTTGACTGCGGGAAGAGAGACCGGGATTCCGAAGAAGTCGGCATTGAAGACAGTGCGCCCCACGGTGATGACGTCGTCGGTGTTCTTGGACATGTCCACCACGGAGGGGTAGCACAGCACTCCACCGATGATGGCCACGACGATGGGGTCGGCGCCCAGGCGCTTGGCCGCGGTGAAGCCGACGATGATCGGCAGGAAGAAGAACATCGACGAGCTCATGGCGTCGATGAAGTGGAAGGTGTTGGAGACCTCGGTGACGACCTTGAACTGGACGAGCAGTGCCAGGAGACCCTTGAGGATTCCGGAGGCCGCCAACATACCCACCACGGGGATCATCGATCCGGTGATGACACCGATGAGGGAGGAGAAGCCGAGCTTGACCCATCCCCACAGGGTTGTGGGCCGCTCGACGACCTCGACGTCGGCGACCTGCTCGCCGGCCCCCACGTTCGGCAGCTGGGCGACGACGGCGTCGTAGACGTCGACGACGTCGGGGCCGATGACCACCTGGTACTGGCCGCCTGACTTGACGACGTCAATGACGCCGTCGAGGTCCGCCACAGCCTCGTCGTCGGCAAAGGACTCGTCCTTGAGGTAGAAGCGCACGCGGGTGATGCAGTGCAGGACGGAGCGGACGTTGTCGGGGCCGCCGATGCCGGTGATGATGTCGGCTGCGGTGGCGTCGAAGCCGGTAAGTCCGTCAGTGCGTGCGCCGTCGGTGGTACTGGCTTCAACCTCGGCGCTCGTGGCCTCTGCTGAAGCCGCAGCCTCACCCTCGACCTTGAGCGTGGCGGTGGCGATGGAGGTGCCCGCGTCCGCGGTCCCTGTGGTGACGTCCAGGTGGGCCAGGTGAGTGATCGTGTTGGTCAGGACCACGATGGCGGTGGTCGCCTTGCCCGCGGCGCGGACGGCCTCAAGATCCATGGTGCCCAGGGCTTGTCCGGCCTTGACGGTGTCGCCGACCTTGACGCTCAGGTCGAAGGGGACGCCCTCGAGCTCGACGGTGTCGACACCGAGGTGCAGCAGGATCTCCAGGCCCGACTCGCTCTTGAAGCCGATGGCGTGACCGGTGCCTGCGACCATGGTGACGGTGGCGTCCACCGGGGAGACGATCGCGCCGTCGTCGGCGGGCTCGATCCCGAGCCCGTCTCCCACGGCCTTGGAGGAGAAGACGGGGTCGGGGACGTCGGAGAGGTCGATGACCGTCCCCGTCATCGGGGCGGAGATGGGGACCACGGGGCCGTGATCTGGTTCGGACATGGAGGGTTCCTTTCGGGGCGCGGAGGAGTGCGGTATCGGGGAGGGCGGCTCGGCTGCTCTCCGGGGCGGGCAGAGGACAGAGGCAGGGCAGTGGGCAGGGGGCTCAGGCGAGCAGGGCGATGGCTTCGTAGGGCCGCAGGCGAAGCGCCCCCTTCTCAAGGCGGTCGGCGGCGGGCAACTCACCGGGGCTGCGTGAGGAGTCGTTGCCGTCATAGTTGCCGATGAGGATGCGGGCGGCGATGAAGTCTTCGGGGACAGGGACCTCGGCATCATGGGCACTGAAGTTGCACAGCACCAGCAGGCGGCTGCCCTCGTGCTCACGGATATAGGCCAGGACGTCCTCGTGCTCCAGGAGGTAGGGGGCGTAGGCGCCGCGGGAGATGACGGGAAGCTCCTGACGCAGGGCGATGAGGCGGCGGTAGTAGGGCAGGATCCGCCCCTGCACCTCCTCGCGCTCGACATTGACGGCCCCCTGGTTGGTGGGCCGTAGCCAGGGCGTGCCGGTGGTGAATCCGGCGCCGGGGACCTCAGCGTTCCACTGCATGGGGGTACGTGCGTTGTCGCGGGCCTTGGAGTGGACGACGGCGAAGGCCTCCTGGGGCTCCATGCCGCCGGCTGTCAGCTCCTTGTAGGCGTTGCGGGCCTCGATGTCGACGTAGTCCTCGATGGACCGGTAGGCGGGGTCGGTCATGCCGATCTCCTCACCCATGTAGACGTAAGGCGTTCCGCGCAGCAGGTGGATGACAGTGGCCAGCATGGTCGCGGACTCGACGTGGTAGTTCACGGGATCAGCGAAGCGGTCGATGGCGCGGGGCTGGTCATGGTTGTTCCAGAACAGGGCGTTCCAGCCGCCGCCGGCCTGCATGCCCAGGGCCCACTCGTTGAGGATGCGCTTGAGAGCGGCGAAGTCGTAGGGGACGCGGGTCCACTTGTCGCCGTTGGCATAGTCGACCTTGAGATGGTGGAAGCTGAAGACCATGCTCAGCTCACCATTGGCCGGGTTGGAGTAGCCGACACAGGCCTCGACGGTGGTTGAGGACATCTCGCCGACTGTCATCGCATCGGGGTCCTGGCCGAAGCTGGCGGCGGAGAGCTCACGCAGGTAGTCATGGACGAGGGGGCCGTCGGTGTACATGTAGCGGTCATCGGTACCAGCGGGCGCATCCTCAAGCGGCAGGGTTTTGCCGATGACGTTGATGACGTCGAAGCGGAAGTCCTTGACGCCCTTGGAGCGCCAGAAGTTGACGACCCTCGCGGCCTGGGCGCGCACAGCGGGGTTGTGCCAGTTGAGGTCGGCCTGGGTGCGGTCGTAGAGGCACAGGTAGTACAGGCCGGTGTCACCGAAAGGCGCCCAGGCGGGGCCGCCGAACTTGGAGACCCAGTTGGTGGGCAGCGAGCCGTCCTCCTTGGGCGGCAGCAGGTAGAAATAGTCCTGGTACTCGGGGTCTCCAGCCAGGGCCCGCTGGAACCACTCATGATCGGTGGAGACGTGGTTGAGAACCATGTCCAGCATGACACCGATGCCGCGCTTGCCCAGGGCGGCGACAAGATCCTCGAAGTCCTCCATGGTTCCCATGGCTGGGTCGATGGCGCAGTAGTCGGAGATGTCGTAGCCGTTGTCCCGGCCCGGTGAGGGGAAGAAGGGGTTGAACCAGACATGATCCACCCCCAGCGAGGCGATGTAGTCGACCTTCTCGATGATGCCGCGCAGGTCGCCTACACCGTCACCGGTGGAGTCACGGAAGGACTTGGGATAAATCTGGTAGACGACGCTGTCCGTCAATGACATGCGGGACTCCTGTGGGAAGCAGGATGGAACCGAAGGACCCACCTCTGGGCAACTTGTGCACACAAGTATGCACTTGTGTGCACAAGTTGTCGACCCGGAGTTATGTGCTATAAATCATATGATCGAATTTTGTAAGCGGTATCACGAGCGGCTGGACACCCGTCCCCACGTGCAGCCTGACCGCCACCCGATAGCGCGCCCCGCCCTCTCCACAAGAAAGATGCCCTCTCGTGAGCAGACGCAAGCCCACTGGCCCACACCGTCTCCCCGTCTCCCAGCCCCACCCTCGCGCGGTTCTGTGCAGCACCCTTCCGCTTCTGTGCGCCCTGGCACTGAGCTCATGCGGCACGAGTGGGACCGCATCCACTGACGCCTCACCCGCCACCCAGGAGGCCTCCACAGCCTCACACTCAGCAGCCCCCTCTACGCCTGGAGACGGACAGAAGTCATCAGCGGCACCGCCGCAAACCGCCTCAGCATCACCGTCTGAGCCGACCCCGACCACCCAGACCTCCACCCCGACACCGACTGACGCCGCCCCGGGGCGCGACGCTCTCCTCAACGCCTCACTGCCGCTGCCCCCAACATGCACGGACAGCGGGCCCGTATCCTTCTCCGGCGGACAGGCTTCCCTGAGCCGCGGCGGCTTCGCCCGAATCGAGGACGCCTCCGCCACCTACAGGCTCAACGGCACCGCCACCACAGTGGTGGCACTAACCTGCAACGGCGGCGGCTCGGCCGCCTTCCCCTCCCTGGCCTTCTACGACAACGACCTGAGCCTCGCGGCCTCCTATGACCTGTCCAGGATCAGTGGCGCAGAATCCTACGAACCGCTCGTCACCTCGCTGGATTCCCGTGGCGTCATCCTGCACGTGGAGTGGCGCAACGAGAGGCTCCCGACGGACACCAGCGGGATACACACCGGCTCGGGGACGGGCAGCGCCGACCTGACCTGGAACGGGAACTCGTTCGACAAGTCGAATGTCACGGTCTACGACTCCCAGGGAAATCAGGTGACCGGCTAGAACGCCCGGGCGATTCAGGGCCTGCCGAACAGGGCGCGGGCTTCTGCGGCCAGGACCACGGAGCCGACAATGAGGATTCCCGAGGCGGTCAGCGGGGCGTCATACCCCTCGGATAGGGCAACCGCCTGCTCCACGCCCTCGCCGAGCTGCTGGCTCACGACGACGCGGTCGGCACCGTAGACCTCCCGGGCGATCTCGCCCAGGTCGTCGACATCCATGGCCCGGGGCGAGTCGATGGGGACGCACACGACGGCGTCGGTCACCGGCTCCAAGCCCGCCAGGATGCCCTCGGCGTCCTTGTCCGCCATGACCCCCAGGACCGCCACGAGGTGCTGGAAGCCGAAGGCCTCCTCGATGGCTCCAGTGAGGGCCTCGATGCCGTGGGGGTTGTGTCCGGCGTCAACCAGGACCGTGGGCGAGGAGCGCAGCACCTCCAGACGGCCCGGGCTGGTGACGGAGGCGAAGCCGTCCTCGACAATGCGCGCGGGCAGCCGGCGCCCGCCATGGACCGCCTCGGCGGCAGCCAGAGCCAGCAGGGCGTTGTGGGCTTGATACTCCCCGTGCAACGGGACGAAGACGTCCTCGTAGACGGCCGCTGCCGTGGCGAAGGTGGCCATCTGGCCACCGACGGCGAGCTGGCGGTCGAGAACCTGCAGGACACCGGCCTCCGGCGAGGTGGGGTCCTCCTGCGGGTCCCGCTCCCGACGCACGATGGCCCGATGAGAGGCTGCGGCCTGCTCGATCTCGCCAGCGGCGTCGGGGACCTGGTGGGCGACGATGACGGTGGAGCCGTCCTTGATGATGCCGGCCTTCTCGTGAGCGATCTCAGTGATCGACGAGCCTAGCCAGCGCTCATGGTCCCGCCCGATCGGGGTGATGACGGCGACGTCGGAGCCGATGACATTCGTGGCATCCCACCGCCCGCCCATGCCCACCTCGATGACGGCCACGTCGACGGGATAGTCGGCGAAAGCAGCCAGAGCCATGACGGCCAGCACCTCGAAGAAGGACAGGCGGGGGCCACCGGCGGCCTGGGAGCGCTCATCGACCATAGCGATGTAAGGGGCCACGTCCTCCCAGGCGGCGATGAAGCCCTCCTCGCTGATCGGTTCACCGTCAAGGCTGATGCGCTCGCGGATGGTGGCCAGGTGCGGGGAGGTGAAGCGGCCGGTGCGCATGCCGCCGGCAGCCAGAAGACGCTCGGTCATGCGGGCGGTGGAGGTCTTGCCGTTGGTGCCGGTGATGTGAACGGTGCGGTAGGTGCGCTCGGGGTTACCCAGGAGGTCGAGGACGGCCTCGACACGCTCCAGGGAGGGCTGGACCTGGTGCTCGGGAGCGCGCGCGAGGATCTCGGCCTCGACCTGGCGCATGCGGGCGGAGATTTCGACACCGCGGGCGGCGGCTCGCAGGTCGCGCAGGTGCTCGCCCTCGGAGTCGTCGGGGAGCTGGGGCTCCCAGGAGTCCCAGTCGTCGGAGTCATCGGCGTCCACCTCGGCGAGGAGCTCCTCGAGGCGGTCAGTGTCACCGCCGGGGATCATGTTGGCGGCGACGAGCTCGCGCAGAGCCTCGAGATCCTCGCGGTCCTGGGCCTCGGCGTCGGCCTGCCGCTGGGCGCCGGCCTGTTGAAGCTCGAAGACGGAGACGGTCTGGCCCTCGCCCTCAGCCAGAGCGGGGGCGCCTGCAGCCTCCAGGTAGGGCAGGAGCTCGGGGTCGATACCGGCCTGGCCGAAGACGGCGTCGACGACCTCCTCCCCCGTGGCACCCTCGGGGATGCCGAAGGCGGCGCCGGGCCTGACCTGCTTGGAGTCGTCGTCTACGGGCACTGTGCCATCCTTTACTCGACGTGGCGGGTTGGACAGAGGCTCTCTCAAGCGCTCCCGCCCAGCCCTAATCTAGCCGAGGCCCCGAAGACTCCCGGCCACTCCCCCGCCACGATGGCTGACAGAAGAATCACGTGAGCGCACGTCTCTCACGGCAAGGCCCAGGCCCGCACAACAATTTCTTCTTAAATCTTTTTTCGGAGCACAAGCACATCCGAATAGCTCAGACAATACGACTACCATGATTGCCGCATGAATACTCAGTGAATACATCCTAATTCTCGGTGAAATATTTGAGGAATTCACCAGGGGACCCTACGGGTATAGGGGTAGACATACCCCCCACATACCTGCCTAGGCTTCCTCCATGCGTTTGTCAGTGATTGGTTGCGGATATCTCGGTGCTGTTCACGCTGCATCAATGGCGGAGCTTGGGCATGATGTGGTGGGCGTGGACGTCGACGCTCACAAGATAAATCTTCTGAGCAACGGCAGGGCGCCGTTCTTCGAGCCCGAGCTGGAAGGGCTTCTGACCCGTAACGTGGAGGCCGGGCGCCTGACCTTCACTCAGGACTTCTCCGCCATTGAGGGAGCCCAGGTCCATTTCATCGGCGTGGGCACACCGCAGTCCGAGTCGGGGGCGGCGGACATGACTTACGTCGACGCGGCCGTGACCTCCATGCTCCCTCACCTGGGGCGCTGCACCAGTGGTCTCGAGGTGGTCGCCGGCAAGTCCACGGTTCCCGTTGGCACCGCCTCGCGCCTGTCTCGGCTGATCGAGCCGACCGGGGCGCTGCTGTTGTGGAACCCGGAGTTCCTGCGGGAGGGCTTCGCTGTTCAGGACACGCTGCGTCCGGACCGGATGGTCTACGGCGTGCCGGAGAATCCCGACGCCGCCGCCGGCGCCCAGGAGACAATGGATGCGGTCTACGCACAGATCCTGGCCGCCGGCACTCCGCGCCTGGTCATGGACTACGCCACCGCCGAGCTGGTCAAGATCAGTGCGAACGCCTTCCTGGCCACGAAGATCTCCTTCATCAACGCCATGTCCCAGGTCTGCGACGCCGCGGGGGCCAATGTGACGGCCCTCGCTGAGGCGATCGGCATGGATGACCGTATTGGGCGCCGGTTCCTGCGCGCCGGTATCGGCTTCGGTGGGGGCTGCCTGCCCAAGGACATCCGCGCATTCCAGGCCCGCGCCGGCGAGCTCGGCGTCGGCGACGCCCTGGCCTTCCTTGCGGAGGTCGATCGGGTCAACGACACCATGCGCGCCGGTGTCATCCGCACAGTTCGAGAGCTCCTCGGCGAGCACACCTCCGCCGCCACGGTGACGGTCCTCGGGGCGGCTTTCAAACCGGACAGCGACGACATGCGTAACTCTCCCGCCCTGGATCTCGCCGTGGAGCTGTCGGGCATGGTCGAACGGGTCGTCGTGCACGATCCGGCCGCCGGCCCGATCCTCGCTAAGAGGACGAACCGCCCCTACGAGGTCGCTGCCTCCGCGCAGTCCGCCCTGGAGGGGACTGATCTGGTCATCATCGGTACGGAGTGGCGCGAGTATCGGGATCTCGACCCCGCCCAGGCGGCTGGCCTGGTGCGCACCTGTTACGTCATTGACGGACGCAACTGCCTGGACGCGCAGGCCTGGAAGGCGGCCGGTTGGAGCTACCGCGGCATCGGACGGCGGTGAGGGGCTTGGGCGGCGCAGGCTCAGCGCCGCCCAAGTCTGCGCATCAGCGGTCCGGCCACTGCGCGAGCGCAGGCGACCAGCACTGTCGTATCGCTGGTCGCCAGGAGGATCAGGCAGGCCCAGACTGTCGCGCTCAGCCATGAGCCGCCGTCGAAGGACGTGCACACGGCCATGGTGCTGAGCAGTGCGAGCTGATAGGTGAGGCGCGGGCGGTCTATGGGCAGGTCGATGCGGCGCCGGAGGTCTCGTGCCCGCACCACCAGGATGAGGGCGTAGGCCACCGCTCCGGCCAGGCCGGCGCCCCACGACCCCATGAACGGTACGAGAGCCACCCCGAGGATCACGTTGACCACCGCCCCCATCATGGTGGAGACCATGAGCATGCGACTGTTCATGAGCGCCTGGTAGAAGGTGCCGAAGAAGATGGTCATGACCCCGAAGGTCGCCGCCAGCATGAGCAGGGGGA
>NZ_JASPFC010000049.1:0-15502 GCF_031296635.1 Actinomyces acetigenes | reverse complement strand
GTGGCCGGGCTGGTTCCGACGTCGTCTCAGGGCAGGCGCCAGTCCACGGGCGCGGCCCCCATCTCGGTGAGGATCGTGTTGGCGCGGCTGAAGGGGCGCGAGCCGAAGAACCCGCGCGAGGCCGACAGCGGGGACGGGTGCGGCGAGGCGATGATGGGGGTCCGCCCCAGCATCGGGGTCAGCGACTGCGCCGGCCGTCCCCACAGGATCGCCACGAGCGGGCCGCCGCGCTCCACCAGGGCCTCGATCGCCCGCTGCGTCACCTTCTCCCAGCCCCAGCCCTTGTGTGAGGCCGGCGCCCCCGGGCGAACCGTGAGAACCCGGTTGAGCAGCATGACGCCCTGTCGGCACCACGGCGTCAGATCCCCCGACGTCGGCCGGGGCACACCCAGGTCGCTGACCAGCTCGCGGAAGATGTTCTCCAGGCTGCGTGGGGGCTTGACGCCGGGCGCCACCGAGAAGCTCAGCCCCATGGGGTGGCCCGGGGTGGGGTAGGGGTCCTGGCCAACGATGAGGACGCGCACGTCCTCCATCGGGTAGGTGAAGGCACGCAGCACGTCGGTGCCCGCCGGGAGGTACCCGGCGCCGGAGGCCACCTCCTGGCGCAGCCGCTCCCCGATCTCATGGACCGTGGGCTCCACGGGGGCCAGGGCGCGCGCCCAGGAGGGATCAATGATCTCGGACAGGGGCTTGGCGGATGTCACGCAATGAGCCTAACGGCCTACCTGGGGCACCCGCAGGATCTTACCGGGCCCGATGTCACCGCAGTGTGAGCCGGACGTGGTGAGCAATACCCGACGAACGACGCTCGGGCCGGTATCTTGTGAGCGTGAGCAACTATGACTACCCCGAGGACGAGTTCGACGTCGGCGATGATGACGGCCCGGTTCCCGTGGGCGTGCACCGTGCCCAGGTGCCCCGGTGGCGCAGTTGGGTGCCGCTGCTGGCGATCATCATCATTGTCCCGGCGCTCGCCTGGGGCGCGGTGACGCTGTTCCTCAATGGCGCGGGAGGCTCTGGCTCGTCGGGCGCGACCTCCTCCTCTCAGCCCGCCCAGAGCGGACAGGCCGGTGGCAACAAGAACGCGGGCAACAAGAACGCGGACAACAAAGCGGATAACGCGGGCAACAAGGGCGGTGCCGCCTCGGCCAAGCCCAGCGCCTCGGCCAGCCCCTCCGGCAACGTGGACTTCACCACCAGGGTCACGGTGGCCAACGGGACGAATACTGACGGACTGGCCAAGGGGGCCAGCGAGAAGCTCACCAACGGCGGCTTCACCGCGGTGGAGGTCATCCCCGGGATCTACGAGAACGCGGAGCCGGCCAAGTCGACGGTCTACTTCAGCTCCCCGGAAGCCCGGACCGCCGCCGAGGAGATCGGCAAGCGACTAGGGATCAGCAACGTGGTGGAGGGTACCGCGGAGAACACCCAGGACGCCCCGATCGCGGTCATCCTGCGTGACGACTACAAGCCGCAGTAAAGGGGCATGAGGCCACTGGCGCATCCCGGGCGTCGTCGGTTCCTGACTCTCGCCGCGGCGGTCCCGCTCACTGCCGCCGCGGCCCTCTGGGGCGGCTCGCACCTGGTGGGCCTCGGCCGCCGCGCTCCGACGCTGCTTAGCGGCGGGCTCGTCGTGGGCGGGGGAGGGGCCCTGTACCCCCTCGCCCCGGGCGACACGGTCGCCTACGTCTTGGGGACCCGCCTGCCCCAGACCCCCGAACCGTGGGGCCTGACGACCTCGCAGCAAGGCGCCCTGACCCGTCAGGCGCTCGCCCGCCGCAAGGCGGCCCACCTTCCTCAAGGCCGGTGGGCGGACCTGGCCGACGACGCCCTGACCGACCTGCTGGCCCTGACCGGACCCGCGTTCATGCCCTGCCCGGTCAGCCCCGCTGGCTCCGTAGGTCCTGCTGTCCCGTCGGCTCGGCCGACGACGCCCCCGACTCTCTCCTCCACTGCCGGCGCTGCCTCCGCCGCCTCCGGGGGCGCCGGCCTGGAGGGCCGCGACTCGCGCGCACCCCTCCCGCCGGGGGCGGAGGTCTTCCCGCAGGGAGCGGTCGTGGCGGCGCCCGTGAGCGTCTGGCGCTACGTCTGGCCCCGGGACGCCGCCTTCGCCGCGGCCGGCCTCAGCGCGGTGAACCTGACCGATGAGGCGCTGGGCGTCCTGGGCAACCTGGCCTCCTGGCAGCGGGCTGACGGCGGCTTCGAGGCCCGCTACAACAGCAGCGGCCGGGTGCCGGACGCCCGCCCCGCCCAGGCCGACGGCGCCGGATGGTTCCTGTGGGCCGCGGGCCGACTCCTGACCGACGGCGTTCCCGCCGCCGACCTGCGTGACCGCCTGGGGACGCCTCTGGCGCGCTCGACCTCCCGGCTCTTGCGCATCACGGACACGCCCTCGCACCTGCCCGCGGCCTCGCCCGACTACTGGGAGGTCGCCGAGACGGTCCTCACTCTGGGCACAGCCGCCCCGGTGCTCCTGGGACTGGAGGCGGCGACGGCGCTGACCCGGGCCGGAGTCGACCTCGGCGCCCCCGCCCAGGCCCTGGCCGACCGGGTGGCGGCGGTGCGCAGCGCCATGGAGCGCAACTTCGCCCCCGCCTGGGGCCGCCACCTGAGGTGCGACGACGTCGACGCCGCCATCGCCCTGGTCCTGCCTCCCTTCACCCGGCCGCTGACCGGGGCCCGAACGGTGCGGCAGACGGCGGCCGCGCGCATGCGCCGCCCAGCCGGGGGGCTCGCCCCGGGCTCCAGCTGGCGCGACGACGGTGTCTCCTGGACGCCCGAGACCGCCCTCATGGCCTGGTCGGCCCTGTCGCTGGGGATGGAGGAGGAAGGGGGCCGGCTGCTGTCGTGGCTGGAGGCGCACCGCACCGCTGTCGGAGCCCTGCCGGAGAAGGTCCTGGCCGACGGCGCCCCGGCGGGGCCCGCGCCCCTGGCCTGGACCTGCGCGCTCATCCTGCTGGCCACCGCCTCACGGGCCGCAGACCGGCCCTCCTGAGCCGGGGAACCGCCCCGGGGCGGGACCGCCTGTGGGATCACCCGCGGGCCCGGCGAGATTCCCCGCTTCGCCGTCGGAGGATTCAGTGCCGATGAGAACTGAGCTCCTTGCACTCAAGGGCTGAGAGTGCCAGCATTGCGGTTAGCACTCGGGAACCTCGAGTGACAACGCATCCTTGAATGCACCAAGTTCATCCAGGCTGGAACGTGAGGGCCGGCGTCGGGCGTGACGTGAACGCCCGGGACCGATCCGTCCGTCGCGGGCACGAACCGGCCGCCCTACCACGCAGTGGAGGAAACTCAATGTCCAAGATCATCGCCTTCGATGAGGAGGCCCGCCGCGGCATGGAGCGCGGCCTCAACACCCTCGCCGACACCGTCAAGGTCACCCTGGGCCCCAAGGGCCGTAACGTCGTGCTCGACAAGAAGTGGGGCGCCCCCACGATCACCAACGACGGCGTGACCATCGCCAAGGAGATCGAGCTCGAGGAGCCCTACGAGAAGATCGGCGCCGAGCTCGTCAAGGAGGTCGCCAAGAAGACCGACGACGTCGCGGGCGACGGCACCACCACCGCCACCGTCCTGGCCCAGGCCCTGGTGCGTGAGGGCCTGCGCAACGTCGCCGCCGGCGCCAACCCGATCGCCGTTCGCCGCGGTATCGAGAAGGCCGTCGCGGCCGTCGTCGAGCGCCTGCTGGCCGACGCCAAGGAGGTCGAGACTCAGGAGGAGATCGCGGCCACCGCCTCCATCTCCGCCGCCGACGAGCAGATCGGTGCCTTCATCGCCGAGGCCCTGGAGAAGGTTGGCCACGAGGGTGTCGTCACCGTCGAGGAGTCCAACACCTTCGGCCTCGAGCTCGAGGTCACCGAGGGTATGCGCTTCGACAAGGGCTTCATCTCCCCCTACTTCGTCACCGACCCCGACCGCCAGGAGGCCGTCCTGGAGGACGCCTACGTCCTGCTGGTCGAGTCCAAGATCTCCAACGTCAAGGACCTGCTGCCGCTGCTGGAGAAGGTCATGCAGACCGGCAAGCCGCTGGCCATCATCGCCGAGGACGTCGAGGCCGAGGCCCTGGCCACCCTCGTCGTCAACCGCATCCGCGGCACCTTCAAGTCCGTGGCCGTCAAGGCCCCCGGCTTCGGTGACCGCCGCAAGGCGATGCTGCAGGACATGGCCATCCTCACCGGCGGTACGGTCATCTCCGAGACCGTCGGCCTCAAGCTCGAGAACGCCACCCTGGAGGACCTGGGTCAGGCCCGCAAGGTCGTCGTCACCAAGGACGAGACCACCTTGGTCGAGGGCGCCGGCGACAAGGAGGCCATTGAGGCCCGCACCGCCCAGATCCGCCTGGAGATCGAGAACTCCGACTCCGACTACGACCGTGAGAAGCTCTCCGAGCGCCTGGCCAAGCTGGCCGGCGGCGTGGCCGTCCTCAAGTCCGGTGCCGCCACCGAGGTGGAGCTCAAGGAGCGCAAGCACCGCATTGAGGACGCCGTGCGCAACGCCAAGGCCGCCGTCGAGGAGGGCATCGTCGCCGGTGGTGGCGTCGCCCTGCTCCAGGCCGCCGAGGTCCTCGACACCCTCAAGCTCGAGGGCGACGAGGCCACCGGTGCCGCGATCGTCAAGGTCGCCGTGGAGGCCCCGCTCAAGCAGATCGCTGCCAACGCCGGCCTCGAGGGCGGCGTGGTCGTGGACCGCGTGCGCAACCTGCCCACCGGTGAGGGCCTCAACGCCGCCACCGGCGAGTACGTCAACCTGCTGGCCGCCGGCATCGCCGACCCGGTCAAGGTGACCCGCTCCGCCCTGCAGAACGCCGGTTCCATCGCTGGTCTGTTCCTGACCACCGAGGCCGTCGTGGCCGACAAGCCCGAGCCCCCGGCCGCCCCGGCCGACGGTGGCGCCGGCGACATGGGTGGCATGTACTGATCGACGCGACTGCCTACGAGCCAGTCATCACCCGGTAGCCCGGCCGCGCGACGTCGGCCGGCCCCGGAACCGCGGCGGGCCGTCTCTCACGCACGTGAGGGGCGGCCCGCCGCCGTGTCCGTACCTGTCCGTGTTTGAGTCCCGGTCGGTTGGGCCCTGTGCCGGCAGGCGGCGTGGCGCTCACGCTGAGGGCGGGAGACGGCGCAGTCCTCACCGGTCCGCCGTGGACGGCTCCTACCAGGCGCCCAGGGGTGCCGAGCCCGCGGCCGGTGCGGGAGCCGGCGCTGAACCGGCGAAACGGCCCTGGTTGGAGGTCTCGGCATCGTCGTAGCACACGGCAGCGTTGTCCAGAGCCAGGCTGATCTGATCGAGGTTGGACTGCACCTGGAGCTGGGTGAGGTGCCAGTCGGCCGCACAGGCGGCCATGGAGTCCGACGCCGTCCCGGTCCAGCAGGACTGGAGCAGGCCGATGTCTCCCCGCATGCCATCGACCTCGGTTTGGATCGTCGCGATGCGGGTACGGGTCCGGGCGGCGGTGTCGGCCACCGCAGCGGTATCGACGGAGTAGGTGGGCATGAGGGGCGTCCTTTCGTGAGAGGCGGCCCGAGGGCCGTGCGCGGTGTGCTGGTGGTGCACTGGGGTGCGCGCTGTGCCTCTCACGGTAAGGGCCTGACCGGCGGTGTACCGGGCGAGGAGCCGGCTCTGTGGAGGGGACCTGCAGATCGCGGCCTGTGGCCCCGCAGACGGCGGGCCGTCCCTGAAGGAAGGGTCGTCCGGGCGCCTCAGAGGTCCCCGGCGCCGTCGTCGATGATCTCCTCGGTGATGGGGGCGATCTCGCCGGTACGGGCCTCGCGCAGTTCCTTGGCCTCCTGGGTCTTGGCCCGCAGCTTCTCGGTGAGCTTGTCCCGCTCGGCCTGGACTCGGGCGCGGCGGTCCTCTGCGTCGTCGGAGCGATTGCGCGAGCACATGAGCAGGTCCAGGTCCGCGATGCACGACTCCATGGAGGCGGTGTGCGTCATTGCCCCCTCGCCGTCCTTGTCCTCGCGCCCCTCGCCCCGCTCAGCGGGCGCATCGACGGGGTGACGCGCCGAGGCCACGGCCGGGATCCCGCGGGCCGGGGTATGCGGTGAGGAGGCGCTCGACGGTGAGGTGGATGATGCCGGAGCCGCCGGCGATCCTGAGGGCGCCGTGGAGGTGGGGGAGGCGGCCGCCGTCGCACCGGTCGCTGACGCAGTGGACCTTAGGGCCCTGAGCGCGGTGGGGTCCAGGCGCAGGGTGTCGCCGTCTTGGGCGGGGCCGGCCATGGGGTCCTCGGCGGGCAGCGCCTGGAGGCCCAGCGGAGGGGTGCGGGGGTCGTGCTCGGTAGTCTCGCCCGGCTGCCCGCCAGTCCCGGGAGCAGGGTCTGCGGCGGCGGGACTGGCAGATAAGGTCACCGTGGCGATAGGCGCCGCCGGTTGCTGAACGGCCCCGGCCTCCAGGGTCGCCGGGTCGGCCTGAACTCCCTGCTCCTCGGCGAGCTTGGCGAGCTGCTCGTGGAGACGTCGCTGCTCGGCCGCCAGGTTCTCCCGGGCTGGGTGCTCCCAGCGCTCGCCCAGCGGGGAGTGGAAGAGGTGCTCACGGTTCAGGAGCCGGGAGATGATCGTCAGGCGACCGCGCAGGTACTCCTCCATGGGGATGTGGGAGTACTCTTCGCGCAGCAGTCGCACGTACTCGGTGTAGGTCTGGGGGTCCACGGCCAGGGTCCCCAGGTCGGCGTCAATGAGGGCCTGGGCGTCGATGTCGTCATCGGCGAGCATGTGCCGCTTGAGGTTGACGATGAGGCTGCACACCCGCTTGACCGTCTCCGCCGGGACACCCAGGTGACGCAGGTCGGCCTCGGCGAAGGCGGCCGAGGCGGTCTCGTCCTCGCCGCCGTTGCCGCGGATGACCTCCTCGACGTCGGAGGAGAAGACGCAGCCGTGGTACCAGCAGGCAACCCGCATGATGTCTGGGTTGTGTGACTCCTCGGCCAGCTCATCGACCCGCGCGAGCATGTCGATGAGGTGGCGAAGGTTGTGGAAGCGACGATCCGGCGTGGACCAGCGCTCAATGAGGAGCTCGCCGGCGGAGCCGATCGCCTCTGGGGGCTGCGTGGCGCCAATCGCTTTCACTGAGCGGGTGAAGGCGGGCAGAAGCCATTGCGGTGCTTCGATGACACCCATGGGTCAGTCTCCGTGTTGGAAATGGAACGCGTGCCATCGTAGGACTGTCCTCACCGTGACGTCGACGTGACACAGTGTCTCGCGTGCCACTCTTGTCGTTATCGCAGGTCGACGGCCCCCTCCAGAGGTGCGGCGGGGCGCTGCCTCCTGGCTTCTGGGAGGCTCGGATGTCCGACGTCTCAGGACGCTGGTGGGTGGCCCCGACCAGAGTCGCCTCCCGAGCGCGGGGTGTTGTGGCGTCTCATGACACTGCTGTGATGCGAGCTGACCGGGTCCAAGAGCCGTTGCGCGCTGTGCTGGCGTTGCGGGCCCGAGCCGGTGCTGTGTCGGCACCGCCGGGCCCCCGGGGCAGGAGCCGGAAAGGGTAGGGCAGCGGATGGTGGGGCCGGCCCCGGGTTGAGAGCCTCCGGCCTCGCAGCGAAGACCCCACGGAATCGATCCCGCAGGCAGCCCAGTGTCCACAGCGCTGACATGAGCGATCCCGCCGTCGAAGCGCGCCCGGAAAATCGTTGGAATTCCGCGGTTCGTTTTCGTCTCGCGGCGTCGGAGCAGTGTTGATGTCAGCACCGTGGACACCGACGCCCGGCCAGACCTCGCCCATCATCCTGCCGTCACCTCCAGGGCAGCCGCCCCGCCCCCCGGTCCCCGCCCAAGAGCGCGCCTCAGACGTGAGCAGACACGACAGAGGCGCGACGGCGGGCCTACCAGGCCGGTGCGGGCGGCAGCTCGATGTGGACGGTGGCGCCGCCGCCGGGGGTCTGGAGCATCTGGACCGTGCCCTTGTGGGCGGCCACGATCCCCAGCACGATCGCCAGTCCCAGGCCGGAACCTCCGGTCTCCCGGTTGCGGGAGGTGTCCGAGCGGTAGAAGCGCTGGAAGACCTTCTCGGCCGCCTCCGGTGGCACGCCGTGGCCGTGGTCGCGGACCTCGACGACGACGACCGGCTGCGCCGTCGGGTTGGCACGCGGGGGCGCCATGCCGATGGCGATCTCCACCGGCGTCCCGGAGGGGGTGTGGCGCACCACGTTGCCCAGCAGATTGGTGAGGATCTGGGAGAGGCGGTCGCGGTCGCCGATGACCTGGAGCGAGGGGGCCTCCTTGCCGGCGGCCTCGTCGCGGGGGTCGAGGGGGATGAGGCCGCAGTCGCGCTCGGGGGCCAGCACCATCATGTCGCTCAGGGCGCCGGCGGCCAGGTCGGTGAGGTTGACCGGCTCCATCGACATCTCCCGGCCCTCGTCGATCCGGGCCAGCTGGAGGAGATCATCAACGAGGCGCCCCATCCGGTTGGCCTCGGTCTCGATACGCCCCATGACCTCGCCGGTCTTGTTCGCGGGCACCCCGCCCATCCGGTAGAGCTCGCCGTAGCCGCGGATGGCGGCCAGGGGGGCGCGCAGCTCGTGGGAGGCGTCGGAGACGAAGCGCGTCATCCGCTCCTGGGCCACGACCTGGGCGGCGAAGGAGCTCTCGTTCTGGGTGAGCATCGTGTTGATCGCCCGCTGCAGCGAGCCCACCTCCGTGGTGCGCGGCTCGGTGACCAGGATGCGGGCGGACAGGTCGCCGTGGGCGATCCGGGCGGCCACGCCCTCGATCTGACGCAGGGAACGGAACGAGCGGTGAACCAGGTAAGTGGCGAAGACGGCGCCCACCGAGATGATCGAGACGTCGGCCAGGGCCACCACGAGGCGGGTGCGCTCAACGGTCTCCATGACGTCGCTCAGTGGGAGGGCCAGGGCCACGGCGCCGGTGTACTCGCCGGTGTTCTGGTCTCGGATGAGCAGGGTGATCATCCGCCACTGGTGGCCGGGCTGATCGGAGTTGACCGTCGTGATCGGGAAGTCGCTCTTGTCCGCGTGGGCCAGGGCGCGCCGGTAGTCCAGGCCCTTGATCTGGGGCCGCCCGTACGTGGCGGCGGTGTCCGGGGAGATCCACTCCCCGTTGCGGCTGGGGTCGAGGTACTCGGCCTTGACGTAGTAGTTCGAGGGGAAGGTGGTGCTGCTGGTCCCTCCCTCGCGAATCTGGGCCAGTCCCTGGCTTCCGATGGCCACCGAGGTGGTGCGCAGCTGGCTGTCGATCTGGCCCATCATGTGGCTGTAGAGCAGCGAGGTCACCACGAAGGAGACGACGATGAGCCCGATGGCGAGCAGGCCGGTGGTCATGAGGGTCAGCCGCGTGCGCAGCGGCATCGCCTGCCAGGGCCGCTGAATCGCGGTGATCGGGTGCCATCGGCCCCGTTTGATCGGGCGGTGCTGCTTACCGGACGACTTGGCCGGGCGCGTGCTCCCCCCACGCGCCGCCGCCATCACTCGGCCTTGGGCTCGCGGAGCATGTAGCCGACTCCGCGACGAGTCTGGATGAGCGGGGTGACGGGCTGGCCATCAGCGCCCTGGATCTGGTCCACCTTGCGGCGCAGGTAGGAGATGTAGGACTCCACGATCGCGGCGTCGCCGTTCCAGTCGTACTCCCAGACGTGGTCGAGGATCTGGGCCTTGGACACGACGCGCCCGGCGTTGAGCATGAGGTAGCGCAGGAGCTTGAACTCGGTGGGTGACAGGTCCACCTCGACCTCGGCGCGGTACACCTCGTGGGCGTCCTCGTCCAGGACCAGGTCGGCCACGCGCACGACGCCGTCGTCCTGACTCTCGACGGCGTGGGTGCGGCGCAGGATCGCGCGGATACGGGCGATGACCTCCTCCAGCCCGAAGGGCTTGGTGACGTAGTCGTCGCCGCCGACAGTCAGGCCCTGGACCTTGTCCGCCATGTCATCGCGGGCGGTCAGGAAGAGGATCGGGGTGGTCACGTCGCGCTCGCGTAGACGCCGTGCCACGGTGAAGCCGTCCATGTCGGGCAGCATGACATCGAGGACCACCAGGTCGGGGGATGTCTTCTCCACCGTCTTCAGTGCGCCGTTGCCGTCGCCCGCGATCGAGACCTCGAAACCTGCGAAGCGCAGGGACGAGGCCAGCAGGTCGCGGATGTTGGGTTCATCGTCGACGACAAGGAGGTGAGCTTCGGTGCGGGACTGCTGGGAACGCTCCATGAGTCTCACCATTCCTTCAGTTTCTGGTTGTTTCCTGAGCGAGTTCCGAATGGTCGCTGTTGATAGGTCAAGTGATTGGTGTGACCTCAAGCCAATCCTAGCCTCAGGGAGTCTTGGAAATCCCACAAAACGGGGGAGCTGTGTGGTTGCTGCTTGAACAGAGGCGGCGCCGACGACTCCTCGGTGAGTCGGGCTGTGACATGAGGCGGGGCGACGACGTCTGTCGCCGCCCCGCCGTCGGGTCAGAGGAAGTCGGGTCAGAGGAATCAGAGGAAGGCGAGAGGGTCGAAGTCCTCCAGCGGGATGATGCACACGCGCGGCAGCGGGATGGTGAAGGCCTTGACGTCACTCTCCAGGTCGTAGACCGTCAGTCCCTCGCCCTCCAGAGCGGCCAGCTGGGCGTTGAGGAACTCACGGAAGCACAGGATCCCCACCTTGGCGCCGGCCTGCAGGAGCCGCTCGATGTAGGGGATGTAGTCGCCGTCGTGGCTGCCCAGCAGGACGTGGGCCTCCTGGCCGGACTCGGCCCGTTCGGCCAGCGCCTCCAGGGTGCGCTGAATACCGATGTCGACGACCTTCTCATCATTGCTTCCGGACCCGGCCAGCGGCACGGGGCGGTAATCCATGGCCAGCAGGGCCTGGATGAAGCTCATGGGCATATGGCCGCTGGTGGCGTTGAGGAAGAACAGGGCACGGGCCTCGTTCCCCTCATCCTCGGCGGCGTCGGCGGAGGACAGTTCATCGCAGTATGCGAGGACCCGGTCCCAACGGGGCCGCTCCTCAGGTTCGGGACGCCGCCCCAGCACGCTCATGCCGAGAGTGGCGTCAATGTTCTCGCCATCGACGAGAAGATAAGTCGGTACGCTCATGAGGGTCATGTTACCGGTCACGGCGTCCAGCAGCCGCCGACGACGCTCGAAGACACCGCACTGATACCGACCTTCTCTTGCTGACGACGTCGCTGGGTGCGGTCTGCGCGGTCGGGGACAATGCCCGCCCGGTGGGGACATTCGACGCCGTCGGGTGCGGAATTCTCGTCCCCCGCAGGCGTGAGATGTCCCCGGCTGGAGTGGAGTGTCCCCGGGCGCGTGGAATGTCCCCGGCTGACCCCGCGTGGGCGGGTGTCGAGGATCACGAGGCCGCCCGGCACTCATCGGGATGATGAGCACCGGGCGGCTTGTGGGGCTGAGGCGCCTGCGCGACGCGGTGAGGTCAGCTCAGCTCAGATCAGATCAGGTCAGATTAGATTAGTAGGAGGACTTCTCCTCGCCGGCCGGCTGACTCTGGTTCTTCAGGGCCGCGAAGGCGGCGTTGATCGCGTCGTCGTCGCCGTCGGTGATCTGGGCGGGGGCCTGCTGCTGGGCGCCCGGAAGGGCCGGGTTCTGCCCGGACTTCAGGGCCGCCAGACGGGCCTCGGCCTCCAGGCTGGCCCCGGAGGCCTCGAGCTCGGCGAACTGGGACTCCAGGGAGGAGCCGGCCAGCTCCATCTGCCCGGCGGCCTGGGCCTCGACCCGACGCACCTGGTCCTCGTAGCGGGACAGCTCGCTGGTGGGGTCCAGGACGTTGATGGAGCGGATGGCGCCCTGCACCTTGACCTGGGCCTCGGCGGTCTTCTGGCGAGCGATGAGCTGGTCGCGCTTGGAGCGCAGCTCGCCGAGCTTGACCTCCATCTGCTGCAGACCGGTCTTGAGCTGCTCGACGACCTGGCGCTGGGAGGTGATCATCGGCTCGGCGGCCTTGGCCTCGTTCTCCGCCGTGATCTGCTTAGTCAGTGCGATCTTGGCCAGCGAGTCCCACTTGTCCGCGCCGGCCGTGTCGCCGCCGGAGCGCAGCTGGTCGGCCTTGCGGGAGGCGGCCAGGGCCTTGTTGCCCCAGTCCTTGGCCTCGGCGACGTCGGCATCGTGGTCCTTCTCCGCCAGGCGCAGGTTGCCGATCGTCTGGGCGACGGCGTCACGGGCCTCGGCGATGGACGCCGTGTAGTCCCGTACCAGCTGGTTGAGCATCTTCTCCGGGTCCTCGGCGCGGTCCAGGAGCGCGTTGATGTTGGCGCGGGTGAGCTGGGCGATGCGCCCCAGGATCGACTGCTTCTCAGCCATGGTTGTTCGTCCTTCCGTCGAGCTGCGACGTCGGTGTGAGCAGATTGTGGGCAGGTATGGACCTGGCGCCCGTCGGGCGGTTGCCTGGCGGATCAGGGGTCATGATCGCAGGTCGCGGCGCCGGGAG
The DNA here is from genome assembly GCF_031296635.1 of Actinomyces acetigenes. Classification (NCBI taxonomy): domain Bacteria; kingdom Bacillati; phylum Actinomycetota; class Actinomycetes; order Actinomycetales; family Actinomycetaceae; genus Actinomyces; species Actinomyces acetigenes. The sequence continues at coordinate 3,121 of NZ_JASPFC010000049.1, read as the reverse complement.
TCACGCGGGCGGGGGCCGCATCGCTCAGGGCATGACTGGAGGGCGAGGAGGGCCGGCCGCCGGGAGGATGCGGCTCAGAAGTCGCCGCCCCCGTCGAAGAAGCCGCCGCCTCCACCCGAGAAGTCGCCGCCCCCGTCGAAGAAGCCGCCGCCTCCACCCCAGTCGCTGTCGTGGTGGTGGTGGGAGCCCCAGCCACCGTAGTTGTGGCCGCCGCCCAGCAGCAGGCCACCCAGCAGGAGCGAGCCCAGGTCGAGCCTGCCGCCCGAGCGGCCGTAACCGCGGGAGTAGGAGTAGCTCTCACCGGAGTGCGGGCTCCACGAGCTCGACGACCCGCGCACATCGGCCTCGGCCAGGGCCTGGGCCTGGGCCACGAGGGGCTCGGCCGCCGCGACCTCCGCCAGGGCCGCCACCGGGTCAGTGGTCTGCACAGTGGTGGCGGCCGTGGCGTGACGGGCGGCCTCACTGAGCGCCGTGCGCGCCGAGGGGCCCACCGCCCCGCGATAGGTGGTGATGTAGGAGGTCACGGACTCCACCTGGGAGTTCAGACGGGCCAGGCGCGAGCCCAGGGAGGCCCGGGCGCGCGAGTCGTTCTCCTCGCGCTCGCGGGCCGGGGCCAGGGCGGCGTCGATGGCTGCCTCGGCCCGGGCCAGGTGGTCCAGGGCGGCCAGGGGGTCGCCGCTCGGGTTGGCGCCACTGGCCTGACGGCCCTCGGCGACGGCGGCCTCGGCGTCGGCCACGAGCGGGGCCAGGGTCGCCGCTGGCACCGCACCCTCCAGGCGCTGGGCGTCCACCAGGTCCGAGGAGATCGAGGCGATGGCCGCCTCCAGGTCCTTCGCCGCGCTCTGGAGGCGCTCGCGGGCCCCGGTGACCTGGGCGGCCAGCTGGCCGGCCTGGGCGATGGAGCCCTGGGCGATGCGCACCTGCTCGACGGCCGTCGCCTCCTGGGAGGCCTCGACGCTGGTGCGGGCCTGGTCCAGGGCGGTGCGCCCGGCGGCCAGCAGGCGGCGGGCCTGCTCGGGGGCCTGGGCCACGCTGGTCAGGGAGGAGGCGGGGTAGGCGGCGCTGAGCGTCACCAGGATCGTCTCAGCCATGACGATGGCCTGCTCGGTCTCGTCGGCCCGCTGGGCGGTCTCGGCGATCGACGTCGGCAGGTTCGCCTCGATGCCGCGCCGCTTGTTGAAGGCCTCCTCCTGGGCGCGGATCTCGCCGACCGCCTCCGAGCAGCGCTGGAGGATCTCGGTGTACATCTGGCGCTGCTGCGGCTCGGTCTCGGGGATGTCGTCGTCGAGGATCTTGCGCAGCTCGAAGCACCTCGACAGGTGCTTGCGGGCGCTGTCCAGGGCGGCGGTGAAGGAGTCTGTGGCGGACAGACCGAACTGCGCCTGCGCGTAGGACAGCTCCTCGGCGGCGGCGCGCACTGTGTCGTCGGCCTGGACCAGGGCGCTGCCGGCCTGCGTGCGCAGCTGCTCCACCGTCATCGCCGCGAAGCCCGCGGGCTGGTTCCCGGGTGCGCCGCCCTGATTCCTGCGCTTGCCGAACAGCATGTCGTCGTTCTCCTTGTTCTTCCTGCGCTTGTACACCGTCCAGGCGGCGGCCCCGCCGGCCGCGACCGCGCCCCCGCCCAGCAGGAGCGGAAGTGCCGAGGAGCCCGATCCGCTGGAGCTGCCGGAGCCCGATGAGCCGGACATGTTGTCCGGGATGGCGGCCACGGCGTCGTCGTAGCTGCCTGCGCTGAGCTGCTTCTTGATGGCTGAGTCGATGCGCTTGTAGTCGGACTTGGAGAACTTCGAGGAGTTGTCGTGCGCCTGCAGCTTGTAGCTGTTGGAGGTCGAGCCGTCGGAGGGGATGTTGATGACCAGGAGCATGTCGTCGCGTCCCAGCTTCGTGTCCCTGAAGGCCTGCGCGGCGATGGCGGAGGCCTTCTGGCTGGAGTCGGAGACGGTCAGCACCCACAGGCCGACGCCGTACTTGGAGGACATGGTGTCCACGGCCTGCTGGGCCTTGGAGGCATCCAGGATCCCGAGCTCATCGGTGACGTGCTTGGTCAGGGTGGTCGACGCCGCCGGAAGGGCCCGGGGCGCGCCCGCCGAGGCGGCCGAGGCCTGCGCGGAGGCGGCGAGGGCCAGGGGTGTGGAGCCGGCCGTCGTCGGAGCCGCTGTGGCGCCGGTCGAGAGCCCCAGGAGCCCCAGGGCGGCCGCCGTCGCGACGCCGCAGAGGGCCATCTGGTGCCAAGGACGGGGGAGTGGGGGCTGCTGGTTCTTCATCGGGGCCATCGTCCCCGCCGAGTAAGGGTGTGAGCAAGTCGGTTCACCTCAGGCGGCACGCTTGCGCCTGTCACCGCGCGCAGGCAACCGAACCGGCGGCAGAATGTCACCTATGACAGACACGCTCACGATCACCGTCATCGAGCCCGAGGAGCTCGCGCCCGTGGGGCGCCTGGGGGAGTGGCTCTTCGCTGAGGGCGCCTCGCTGCGCATGGTGCGTCCCTGGCGGGGCGAACCCATCCCCACCCTGGACGAGATCGGCGACGGACTCGTCGTGCTGGGCGGCTCCATGAGCGCCCACGACGAGGGCGACCACCCCTGGCTGGCGGACCTGCGTGAGCTGCTGCGCGGCGTCGTCGCCGACGACGTCCCCGCCATCGCCATCTGCCTGGGCGCCCAGGTCGCCGCCGAGGCCCTCGGGGGCTCCACGGCCGTGCCGGCGCTGGGCAACGACGAGGTCGGCGTCGTCGAGCTGACCATCACGGCCGCCGGCGAGAGCGACCCGATCTTCGGGGCCGTGGCCGCCGAGGCCATCCGCGCCGCCCACCGCGCCGGAATCCCCACCTCCGACGGCACGCGCCTGCCCGTCATCGTCTCCCACCACGACGCCGTCACCCACCTGCCCGAGGCCGCCACCTTGCTGGCCTCCTCCGACCGCTCCCCGGTCCACACCTGGCGGGCCGGCCGGCTCCTGGCCTTCCAGCACCACCCCGAGTCCGACCCGGCGCGCGTGGCCTACTGGCGTACCCGCGACGCCCTCAACGACCTGGCCGGCACCATGGACGCGGCCTCACTCCAGGCCGCCCGCGACGCCCTGGAGGTGGCCGCCGGCCGGAGCGCTGCGCCGGGCGCCGCCG
>NZ_JASPFC010000048.1:0-15717 GCF_031296635.1 Actinomyces acetigenes | reverse complement strand
AGGCCGCGGGCACCACCTGCCCCAGGAGCCGGGTGGCGAGCAGGCTCATCGCCCCGGCGACCTCGGCGGCCCCGACGAGCTGGATCGCCTCCGAGGCCTGCGGGGCGGGCACCTGTTCCATGAGGCCGCGCAGCGCCCGGGTGGAGGCGCGCACGAGCCCGGCCCGGTCGACGACGCTCACGCGCGTGGTCTCGGCGACCTGCTGAGCCGCCCGGTTCAGACCGGTGATCCTGGCGACCCAGGCCGGCGCCTCCTGGGCGGAGCGGCGCAGGACCGCCACCGAGCTGGCGCGCGCCGAGCGCGAGGCGCTGGGGCCTGCCGGGATGAGCGCGCTCAGGCGCTCCACCGTCCGCCAGTCGACGAGGCCCGCCGCTGTGCCCTGGGTCGTCACCGTGACACCTTTCTCGCCGAGTTCACCGGGCTGCCCGAGCCCCTGCCTTTCGCCACTGCGCCGAACACGCCGCCGCGCCTCTCACGAGCAGCCGCAGGAGGCCAGGGGCGCCACGAAGTGGTTGTCGATCGCGGCCGCGGCCGCCCCGACGCCGTTGGCGGGGAAGCCGTTGGCCAGGACCGCGAAGGCCAGCTGGCGCCCGTCGGCGGTGGTGACGACCCCGGCCAGGGAGGAGGTCTGCTCCAGTGAGCCGGTCTTGGCGCGCACCGTCCCGGCGGCGGCGGTGTCGTGCAGGCGGTGGTCCAGGGTCCCGTCCAGGGCGGCGACGGGCAGATCGGCGATGAGGGTGCGTCCGGCCGAGCTGCCCTCGCCTCCGGCGGCCTTGGCGAGGATCTGGGCCAGGAGCCTGGCGGGGACCTTGTTGCCCTTGGCCAGCCCCGAGGAGTCCAGGAGTGTCACCCCGGAGGTGTCGAAGCCGTCCTTGCCCAGCTGGGCGAGCACGGCCTTGGAGGCCCCGGCGAAGTCGGTGGTCTCCTTGGCGTGTGCGGCCACGAGGCGCCCCTCGACCTCGGTCATCGTGTTGTCGGAGGTCTTCAGCGACAGGGCGAGGATGTCGGACAGCGGGGCGGAGGAGACCGAGGCCATCTCCCGGGCGCTACCGGAGGCTGCGGCGCGCGTCGGTTCGCCGTCGACCGTGATGCCGGCCTCGCTCAGGTGCTTGGCGAAGGCCTGGGCGGCCCCCATGGCCGGATCCTCCGGGTAGCCCTGGTTCTGGGTGGCCGAGACATCCACCATGATCGGCTGGATCTTGGCCACGTACTGCTCGTTGCCGGCCTCCCACTTCTCGTTCCACTGGGCACCGGTGAACAGGGTGTCGTCCAGGCGCAGGGAGACCGACGTCGTCCCCTGGGACTTGAGCTTCTCAGCGGTGGCGCGGGCGAGGTCGCCCAGGCCCGCGTGGCCGGCCGTGGCGCTCGGGTCGCCCTCGTTGTCGGCCAGCAGCACGTCACCGCCGCCCACGAGGGTGAGGGTCTGCCCCTCCAGGACGGCCTTGGTCTGAAGGGTGTGCCCCGGCCCCATGGAGGACAGGGCGGCCCAGGCGGTGAGCACCTTGTTGGTGGAGGCCGGCGTCACCCCGGTGGCGGCCGAGCGGTCCAGCAGCTCCTCGCCGGTGGCGACGTCGACGACGGAGGCCGTCACGTTCCCCCCGGTCAGGGCGGCGTCGGAGGCCACGCCCTGGGCGTAGCCGCTCAGGGCAGCCTTGGAGGGCGTGGGAGCCCCCTGGTCCAGGCCGGAGGGGGCGGCGGCGGTCTTGGCGCTGGGGCCGGCCGGAGTCGGGAAGGGCCGGGGGGCGACGTCGGCATAGGCGACCGTCACCGGGCCGGGCAACAGGTCGAGAGCATCGCCCAGGCTGTAGTAGCCGCCGAAAACCAGCAGGCTCGCCGCTGTCAGGGCAGCGGTCTGGACCTTGCGCATACGTCCTCCGGACTGGGTTGTGGACAGGCGGGATGGCCTGTATATCAGGTGGATGGGGCGCCCAGGAGGTTACCGCCACCGGTGCACCGACGTGCAGAGTACGCGTTTACCGACCTCAGGCGCTGTCGTGCGCCACACTAGTGCCATCAATACCCGCCCCGCCGGATCGACGCCGACCAGCAGGCACCGTTCCAGCGCCCAACGAGCTGAAGACACGAGCGAAGGAGGCTCCCCGTGGAGTTCGACGTCACGATTGAGATCCCCAAGGGCAACCGCAACAAGTACGAGATCGATCACGAGACCGGCCGAATCCGCCTGGACCGCATGCTCTTCACCTCGACGCGCTACCCCGACGACTACGGCTACATCGACGGGACCCTCGGTGAGGACGGCGACCCCCTCGACGCGCTGGTCCTGCTGGAGGAGCCGACCTTCCCCGGCTGCGTCATCCGCTGCCGCGCACTGGGCATGTTCCGCATGCGCGACGAGAAGGGCGGCGACGACAAGGTCCTGTGCGTGCCCAGCGCCGACCAGCGCGCCTCCTGGCGTACCGACATCGAGGACGTCTCAGAGTTCCACCGCCTGGAGATCCAGCACTTCTTCGAGGTCTACAAGGACCTCGAGCCCGGCAAGTCCGTCGAGGGCGCCCACTGGGTGGGCCGCGAGGAGGCCGAGGAGGAGATCCGCCAGTCCTTCCAGCGCGAGGCCGACCGCGTCGCCCGCGAGGGACACTGACGCTAGCCAGGCGGGCGGGGCGAGGCGGGGCGGCATACATGCTCTCGGCTACCATCCGCGCCGCTCGTTCCTCGCGCCGCTCCCGCCAGACCCGCCACGCCTTCGAGCACATATGCCGCCCCACCCCTGCTCAGGGGTGGGGCGGTTCAGTGTCCTGGCGGGTTACCTCACGGCGGGAGGACTGCCACTGAGAGTGTTGAGAGACGCACCGCGTAGGGCATGATGCCGGCGGGGTGCCGCCCGCCCCCGCCTCAGAAGCGCACCGCGTAGGGCATGACGCCGGAGTAGCGCATGGGGGTGACGCGCACGGTCATGCCGAAGGTCGGCGCCTCGATCATTGTGTCGTCGCCCAGGTAGATGGCGACGTGGTAGATGCCGGACTGGCTGCCGTCGGAGGACCAGAAGACCAGGTCCCCGGGCTGGGCGGCGTCGAGCGGGACCTGGGTGCCCTCCCCGTACTGCACGCGCGAGGAGTGCGTGAGGTACACGCCGGCGGCCGCATAGGAGACCATCGTCAGCCCCGAGCAGTCCAGGCCCGACGCCGACTCCCCGGCCCACACGTAGGGGGTTCCGATGTAGCCCATGGCCGCGTTGATGGCGGTGGAGGCCGCGTTGCCGGAGTACGACGGCGTGGGCTCAGGCTCAGGCTCCGGGGCCGGGGTGGGAGTGGGAGAGGGTGCGGCCTCCTCCTCATCGGCCGCCTCGGGCTCCGGCTGGGAGGTGGTGGCGGGTTCCTGGGCGGAGGACTGGGGGCTCGGGTTGGGCTGGCTCGACTGCTCCTGGGGAGCAGGGGTCGACTCCTGAGGCTGGGCGGCGGCCTGCTCGGCCTGCTTCTGAGCGAGGTCGGCGGCCGCCTTCTCCGAGGCCGCCTTGGCGGCTGCCTGGGCGGCGGCCTCCTCACGGGCCTTACGCTCGGCCTCGACCTGGTTCTGATACTTCGTCTCCAGCTCGACGGTGGTGTTGCGCTGGGCGGCCAGCTGGACGATGAGGTTCTGGCGGTTGGTGCGGGTGGTGGTGACGGCGTTCTGGGCGTCGTTGGCGGCGGCCTCGGCGTCGGACTTGGCGGTCGCGGCGGCGGTTGTGGCGGTCTCCTTGGCCGTGACCTTCTGGTCGGCGATGGTCTGCATACTCGCGGCCACCGCCTCGAGGGCCTCGACGTTCTGGACCTTGGCGTTGTTCTTCTCGCCGGCCCGGGTCAGGGCGACGTCGGCGTCGGCCAGGTCCGCCAGTGACTCGCTGGTGAGGTAGGGGGTGAGCGGGTCGAGCGGGTTGCCGCTCTCCTGGTAGGTCTGGACGACGATCGAGCCGAGGTCGGAGCGGGCCGTAGCCGTGCTGGAGGCGGCGGCGTCGGCATTGGCCTGGGCGGTCTGGGCGTCCTTGGTGGCCGTGTTGAGCTCGTCGACGGCGGTCAGGTAGTCCTCGTTGGCGACCTGAGCCTTGATCTGGGCCTCCTCCAGGTTGCTGCTCTCCTGAGCGAGCTGGGCCTCCAGGGAGGCGATGGAGGTGGAGGTCGAGCGCTCGGAGGCCTTGGAGCGATCGATGTCGCTCTGATCCACGGGGTCGGCCAGCACCGATGGCGCCAGGGTGCACGCCAGGGCCACCACTGCGGTGGCGACAACACCGTATCCGTGCCGTCTTGGGGGGATCGAGCTCACAGGGGTTCTCCGTCGTGATGGGGCTGAACGTGAGGATGACGCCTCACCCGGGGACCGGCGCCGGTCCGCCGTCGGGATCCGTTCCGCGAGATCACGGGGGCACGGAGCGGATGAGGGGACGAAGACGGCAGACAGCGTCAGCCCGGATGCGACAAAGCCACACTAGTCGCTTTGGCCCCATCTGAAAACAGAATTCACACTATTCACAATCATAACTTACATCTCTGTAGTTAACGGATTGTGCCTGCGCTGACGGGGCTCTTCGTCGTCGTCATATGACCGTGACCGATATGACATCCGGCACAAATGACCGTTTGTGCAGGCCACTCTGGGTTGAAACGGCCGGATCGTCGCCGACGGAAGGCGGTCACTCAGGCCGGACAGGCCGGACAGGCCGGCACCGCCCCGCGGCAAGGGGACGCCGTGAAGGCGCCGCACCGGTGCCGCACCCGCGCCGAGCCCTACACCGCGGCCGCATGGCGGACACGCGTTTGGACCACCCGCGGAGGAAACCGCTAAAGTCGGAGCATGTTCCGTCGTCCTGAGGCCCTTCGGCCGGACGCCCCCACCACGGGGCGAATGCGCAGCTGACGCGCACGCCGCCGTCGGCCCACGTGCGCGTCCCCGCCCTCACCCGCACCATCACAGAAGTTGCAGCAACGGTGACGGCGGACGACTCAGCGCCACGACACCTCGCCCCCTCCTGCTGCCGGGCCGCCTCCGACGCCGGGCGCAGCGACCCAGGCAGCCGCCCGTAGGCGCGCCGCAACCGCCGGCGCGAGGCAGGCACCGCTCGTGGCACTGACATCGCCGCCGGTCACCGGGAACCACCAAGGAGTCCTCATGACCGACCAGCACCCCACCGCCCCCGACCAGGCCGCCCCCCAGGGCGCGCAGCCGGCCCCCTCCCCCACCAGCCCGGCGGGCTGGCGCTTTGAGACCAAGCAGGTCCAGGCCGGGCACGACCCGATGTCCGAGCCCACCCACGCCCGGGCCATCCCGATCTACCAGACCTCCTCCTACGTCTTCGAGTCGGCCGAGCAGGCGGCCTCCCGCTTCGCCCTGAGTGACCTGGGCCCGATCTACACGCGCCTGAACAACCCCACCAATGACATCGTCGAGCAGCGGATCGCGGCCCTGGAGGGCGGTGTCGGGGCGCTGCTGACGTCGTCGGGGCAGGCGGCCACGACCCTCGCCCTGGTGACGCTGGGCGGGGCGGGCAACAACATCGTGGCCTCGCCCTCCCTGTACGGCGGCACCACGAACCTGCTCACCCATACCCTGCCGCGGCTGGGCATCGAGGCGCGCTTCGTGGACGACACGGGCGACCCGGCGGCCTGGGCGGCGCTGGCCGACGAGCGCACTGTCGCCTTCTTCGGGGAGTCGATCCCCAACCCGCGCGGCGACATCCTCGACATCGAGGCGATCTCGGCGGCCGCGCACGAGCTGGGCATCCCGCTGGTCGTGGACAACACGGTGGCCTCGCCGTTCCTGACCCGCCCCTTCGAGTGGGGCGCGGACATCGTGGTGGCCTCGGCGACGAAGTTCCTGGGCGGGCACGGCTCGTCCGTGGCGGGCGTGATCGTGGACTCCGGCGGCTTCGACTTCGCGGCCCAGCCCGAGCGCTTCCCCGGCTTCAACACGCCCGACGAGTCCTACCACGGCCTGGTCTACGCCCGGGACCTGGGGGTGGGCAGCCCGTTGGGCGCAAACCTGGCCTTCATCCTCAAGGCGCGCGCCGAGGGCCAGCGCGACCTCGGCTTCGCGCTGGCGCCGCACTCGGCCTTCCTCATCGCCCAGGGCATCGAGACGCTCTCGCTGCGCATGGAGCGGCACGTGGACAACGCCCTGGCGGTGGCCACCTGGCTGGAGGGGCGCGACGACGTCGCCTCGGTGCGCTACTCGGGGCTGGCCTCCAGCCCTTACTACGAGCGGCACCGCAAGTACTGTCCGCGCGGGGCGGGATCGATCCTCACCTTCGACCTGGCCGGCGGGCGCGAGGCGGGGGCGGCCTTCATTGACGCCCTGAGTCTGTTCTCTAACCTGGCCAACATTGGGGACGTGCGCTCGCTAGCGATCCACCCGGCCACCACGACGCACTCCCAGCTCGATGACGCCGGTCTGGCCGCGGCCGGGATCGGTGCCGGGACCGTGCGCCTGAGCGTGGGGATCGAGCACATCGACGACATCCTGGCCGACCTCGAGCGCGGCCTGGCGGCGGCCCGGGCCGTTGGGGCGGGAGAGCCGAGCGCGGCGGCCGGGGCCTGAGGCGGCGTGCCATGAGTGCGACCACATCCTCCTCCTACCCCGTCTCCAGCGGCAGCACCCAGACCGAGCCGGCCGTCTTCGGCGTGGGCACGGCCTCCTCCAAGCTGGTGGACCGCAAGGCCGGCTCCCCCACGGGCGCCTGGCGGCCCGGCGACGAACCGGGGCACCGTCGGTTCCTGGAGATCGGGGACCTGCCCCTGGAGTCCGGGGAGGTCCTGCCCAACACGGTCCTGGCCTTCGAGACCTGGGGGGAGCTGAGCCCGCAGCGCGACAACGCGGTGCTCGTGCTGCATGCCCTGACCGGCGACTCCCACGTCACCGGCGAGGCGGGGCCCGGGCACCCGACGCCGGGCTGGTGGTCGGACCTGGTGGGGCCCGGGCGGGCCATCGACACCGAGCGCTACTTCGTGGTGGCGGCCAACATCCTGGGCGGCTGCCAGGGCTCGACGGGGCCGTCGTCGACGGCGCCGGATGGGCGCCCCTGGGGGTCGCGCTTCCCGTGGCTGACCACGCGCGACGCCGTCGAGGCCGAGGCGCGTCTGGCCGACGCGCTGGGGATCGAGGTCTTCCACCTGGTCATCGGGGCGTCGTTGGGCGGGCACCGGGCGATCGAGTGGGGGGTCACCCACCCGCAGCGGGTGCGCAACCTGGCGCTGGTGGCCACGGGGGCCTCGACGACCGCTGACCAGCTGGCCTGGTGCCACCTGCAGGAGCTGGCGATCGTGGCCGACCCCTTCTTCTTCGACGGCGACTACTACTCCCACTCGGTGGGGCCGGTGCGGGGGCTGGGGCTGGCGCGGGCGCTGGCGCACACGACCTACCGCAGTGCCGCCGAGCTCGACGAGCGCTTCGGGCGGCGCCACCAGGGCGAGGAGGACCCGGCGGTGGGCGGGCGCTACCAGGTGGAGTCCTACCTGGACTACCACGCCGGCAAGCTGCTGGCGCGCTTCGACGCTAACACCTACCTCATCGTCACCCACTCGATGATGGTGCACGACGTCGGCACGGGGCGCGGCGGCATCGAGGCGGCGCTGGCGAGCGTGCAGGCACGCACGCTCGTGGTGGACGTGGACTCCGACCGGCTCTTCCTGCCAGCCCAGGCTGAGGAGCTGGCCGGAGGTATTCCCGGCGCGAGGCGCGAGACGATCAGCTCCTTGCACGGGCATGACGGCTTCCTCATCGAGGCCGACCAGATGGACGCCATCCTGCGCGACTTCCTGGCCGGGGCTTCCTGAGAACTCAGATCCGCCGCCGAACAGGTGTCCGAAGTGCTCGATGGGTAGAACTTCGCCTTGAAATCGCTTGATCACTCTCGTCGCCGCTAATACAGTGAGCACCACCTACCCACCGGTCACGTATTTGATGGAGAGATGCGTTGTGGATAAGGCCAAGACTCGCGAGAATCTTCAGAAGCTTGCCGACTTCGTGGGCACCAAGACCAGGTCCTTGGGTTTCGAGGACGGGCCGAACGGGCAGCCAGCCAACCCGGGGAGCACGTACGCCCAGGGCATCAATGCCGCGGACACGTGGACATCCACTCTCGCGGATCAGGAAGCCGCCTCAGTCACGGAGCCTCTGAATCAACTAGCAGCCGACTTTGCTGATCTTTACGGCTTACTCAATCAAGAAAAAGATTCTGACGCCTTAAAAGACGACTAGTTCGATCAACGCTTTAACACTTTATTCACCAGCAGTATCGAAGAAAGATTCGCAAATGGGCACCATCAAGCTTAATCCCGACAACTTGAAAAAGAAGATCAAGGGGCTTCGTGACAAGTCCGACGAGGCGGGACGTGCCCGAGGGAGCATCGACACAGAGAGTGAGAGGCTGGGAGACCCTTCGCCCTCAAAAGCGGTCGATACGTTCTGCAACAATTCTGCCACCCACATCGATAATGTTCGCACTTGCGCTGATCAGATCGAGAGCGAGATGAACCGTATCATCGAGCTCAATCAGAGTGGCGTAGCCACCATGAATGGCGGAACAATCACCGTGGAGAACGTTCCCGACACGGTTTTGAAAGGAGGAAAGAACGAGTTTGACACCTGGAGCCAAGGCGCCCTGGACGCTAAGGATCTCCAAACGATTACTGGAGGCGGAACCCCAAAAAGTGGGCGGTCATACGACGAGGTCATAGCTTCGATGAGCACCTACAAGGACAATCCCTCCTACTCTGTTGGGCTCATCGACACAATAGGCCCAGAAAACCTCACACAACTACCACTTGATGCAGAAGATACTTTCGGGCAAAGCGGCAACTCAGCCAATTCAAAGACCGCCAGCGCGCATCTACGCAGTTTAGCCCTAACAGATCTGCTTGGCGCTTGCCTAGCAACCGCATCAACAACCTGGAGCGACAAGGAATCACAAGAAGCAGCCAACAAAATTGTTGGTTCAGTAAACAGCAAAGGTCATTACGGGAGAATAACTGTCCTCAATGCGATTCTCGACGGCAACGACGCAGACCACGACCACATCAACGACCTAAAGTTCGGCAAGACTTTCCTTGTCGAATTGGGTAAAGGGCTGGAGAAAATCGACTACGACGCCGTACGTAGTTACTACAGCTACTTAAATGACGGGGTCCCCGACCATAAAGGGATAGGCGAGCAATTTATCGGCAAATACTGGGATTCCCCTTCGAGGGACCCTCTTTCTGGTGTATTAAGTGCGATGGGGAACAATCCTGATGCAGCTTTAGACTTCCTAGCCCCGCAGGGGATACATCCAGACGGGAACCCTGGGGCAGACACGACCCGTCTGTTCGACCTTTCAAAGCGCGATTGGGACGAAGCCGGACTTTCAGGGTTCACAGCAGCAATCGCTGCAGGTTCATCTAAACGCGGCGGAACTGAAGGGGCTACTCGCGCTGACGACTTGTCGGGATTCTCGATCAAGTACCTTGTTGACAACACCAACAAGGATCTATACAATGACGACACTAAAGCCCACATTGGTCAACTGCTCGCAAACTGCGCTCCTGAAGTAACTAATGCCTGGGTAGAGGGGGGCGTCTACGACCCTAAAACCCGAAAGTATCTTCCAGGATTTCAACCGAGCAGCAACGGCGACCTGTCTCACTACATCACAGACTTGGCTTACACGGTAGCCGACAACGAAGATGCAACCGGAACAATTGCGGCTGGACTTGCAGAGCACGCCCGGCAGCGCTCCCAGGAGAGCATTGCTGGACATAAAACAGATGCAGATAAACTTGCGGGCATTCATGATGCCTATACGCAGGGAGCGGAAGCTGTAGGACTCCTCACAGGACTTGCTGATCAGAAATACAACAACGGAAAAGAAGAGTCATCGAAGAGCGCTAACGCTGCGGTAAACATTTTTACTGATGTAGCGCTTACAGGAGTATCACTATGGGGCGGCCCAGCAGCTACTGCGATCGACTCAACAGCAGGACAGCTCATTAAGCCTGCAGTCACGACGCTAACAAAACCCATCGTCGCAAGCGCGGTAGCCGACGCAACCGGATCCAGTGCCGTTCAGGTTCCTGAAGAAAATTCAGAGCGGTCACTCTGGGCTGCTTCGGTACAGGACGCAGCCAATGCTGGACTACTTGACGAACGGGATTTCACAGCCCCGGGAAGCAATACATACACCTGGATAAAACAGAAGGATGACGGAAGTCATTATATCGACCTTTCAAATACGCACGGCACAAAGAACGGCGAAGTAACCGACTGGGTCAACTCTGTGCAATCACCAGATCCCGAAGGTGCCCCAGAAGAAGCCGAGCGGCCAAGGGACGATAAACTGGACAAGTTAGGAGATGACTTTAAAGGGACCCGAGCAGACGCCCGAGACCGCGGAATTAGCGAAGGCAGGAAACGAGGATGAAGTTAACTACAACACGCCGAACAGTATTGCCTTCAATTGTGATATCATTGATGACGGGGCTCTCACTTGCCTTTAGTGGATGTGGAGCAGTCAGCGAAGCCAGCGCACCAGCATCCATCACAAATGCTGTCAAAGGTAGCGTTAATGTATGTGACCTTGTAGATGCGCAACAACTTGAAGGAGTGACTGCCTCCCAGATCACGAGCTTCGCATACGAACATGATCCGATTCCCGCTAATCAGTCTCCTAACAACGAGACAGTTCTCCCCACTCTTCACTGTAGAATATACTTCCCTGACGATACCGCGTTCTCCAAAATTGAAATCCATTACCAAGGAGGCTCCGTAGTAGACTTTGGCGAAAACGTCGCCGCCGTCCCGTTCGATCAAGCAATGCAGCATGAGGGAGTGGAAGAGATCTCCTCAGACAATGCGAAAGGCCAGGGATTCACTTACGAGAAAAACGATTCAGGACCACTACTCGCTTGGAGGTACCCTGACGGTCACATCCTTACAATGAGAGTCTCATATGCCGTCCGAGGCGGCAAGAACACAGCTGGCTTGAATCAGAACATCCACATGCTTATGTCTATCTTCCAGCTTGTCGGCAATCAAATTCCCCAAGTCGCATCCAGCCCGAAGCAGGAGCTTACATTCTACCCTGAAGACTCCAACCCCCTACGTGACACAGAATCTCCGCGGCCTGTGCGTTGACCTGAACGAAACGGGTAAGAGTTCGATGTCGCTGAGACCCTTGAGTAATGCGCCACGCTTTTTAATGTGACCGCTCGATCGCGGAATCTATCCAGAATTTGGCAACCATTACTTCTTAATCCTGGGTCGCACAGTTCTGTCGCACTGTTGAAATGTTTCTTGCTGTCAAATGTCGTTGGCAGTGTCGTTCAAATGCGGTGCGGCTGTAAGATGGTGACCGTTAAGGTTGATGATGACGTCCTGGAGAGGGGTACGAGTGTGCGGATGACGTGTTTGACGCTGACGTTTTGATGTAGCGGGCTACGACCAGGGAGAGTGGGTCTATGGTTATCGCAGGCAGCGCGTTTCTTGGAGTAGGACCACACCGCCCTCCACGAGCCCGGATGGATGACCGGGTCCCACACCGGCTCAGCCTTGAGACTCTTGTCCCGCTCGCTCCGCGAGCCCCTTCTGGGGGTGATGGAGGCTTATTCGTGGGGTGTATGTGAATATGAGTCCGAGGATGGCTGCGATGGTTTCCGGGAAGGTTTCTAGTGGTCTTCTGTAACCGGTGTGCAGGACTCTCCAGGTCTTGATGTTGGCGATGACTCGCTCGATCTTGTAGCGGACCTGGTTGACGGTCTTGTTGTAGGTCTTGTCGTCAGGGTGAAGAGGCAGGTTCGGGGGTTTTCTCTTGGGGGTGATCATGCCCAGTCCGATGTACCCCTTGTCGCCGATATGGCGTGGTGGTGAGACTCCGTCGGGCAGGTCGGTGGCGGGGACGTCGAGCAGGCCGCAGCGGCGCAGGGCCTTGGCGTCGTGCGTGCATCCGTCCTGAGGGTCGGAGACCCAGGCCAGGGCCCCTGACAGGGTGCAGGCCACCTGGACGTTCAGCCCCGTGGTCTTGTGCTTGCCTAAAGTCAAGCTCGGGGTGGTCCTTCCAGGACCAGCACTCCAGGAGGGTGCCGTCGATGATCAGCTGGGCCGTGGGGTCCAGATCCTCCACCGTTGGAACACTGCCGTTCAGGCAGGCGGCGATCAGGGGCGTGTAGGCGGCGATGACGCGGGAGACGGTGGCCTGCGAGACGCAGTAGACCTCGGCGAGCAGCTCCTGGGGCAGGTTGTGCCTCAGGTAGGTCAGGGTCAGGCGTACACACAGGAACAGGCCCAGCACCCTCGCCCCGAACACCGGCAGGGGGCCGGAAGCGTGAATGGTCTCGCACAGGTCCAGGACATCATCGTGAGTGATCCTCGTGCTACTATTCGTCATGGCGGTTTGCTTCTTGGTTGAGCTGGCTTAGTCACCAAAGATTCTCTCAAGAGCAAGCCGCCACCCTATCTAACGACACACCCCTCTTTTAAACACCCTAAACACCCCTACGAATAAGCCTCATGGCGTCAATGTGGACTGCTGGGTGTTTTTCGGACAGTGCTTGTTTTGTGCTTCAGGCTGCCTTCGTTAAGTGGCTCTTCGTGTTTGAGGGTGTGGTAGCTGGAGCCTATTGAGTTCATAGGTGGGGTGGGTGCGTCGTTGCTTGGGTGGGGGTCGAGGTCCCCCGATGTTGGGAGTTCCTACACAACCGTCACGAGAGACCTCGACGTGCCTGAGACTACCTTCACCGACCCTGATCTGACGACCTTCCTGGGCCCGGCGCCCTGGGACTGACCGCTGTGGGCCAGCTCCTGACCTCGACGAGAGCCATTGTGGAGTGCCGTATGCCGATCGGGTTTGAGGACCCGTTCTGCAGAGCCTGCGGGGCCCAGGAAGTATCCCGTGGGACGGTGGCCCGGCGCCTGGCCCATGTGCCGGTGGGGTGGAGGCCCACGCAGCTGGTGGTACGCGTGCGGCGCTTCGCCTGCACCCACTGCCGCCGGGTGTGGAGGCAAGACACCTCCACCTTGGCTGAACCCAGAGCGCGGCTGACCCGCTCGGCGGTGGAGTGGGGGCTGCGGGCCCTTGCCCTGGAGGCCATGTCCGTCTCCCGTGTCACGGCCGCCCTGGGGGAACTCCTGGCACACCGCCAACAACGCAATACTGACCCGAGCCGAGCAGACCATCACCGGCAACCCTCACCGCTTCGACGGTGTAGAGGTCCTCGGGGTCGATGAGCATGTGTGGCGCCACACCAGGCGGGGGCGACCGCTACGTCACCGTGGTCATTGACCTGACCCCCGTACGCGACCGCAGTGGTCCGACCCGCCTGCTGGACGTGGTCCCGGGCCGGTCCAAGAAGACCATACAAGACCTGGCTCTCCCAGCGCGACCAGGACTGGCGTGGGCGAGCGTGTTCAATGGTTTGTGTAAGCCCCTCCGTTGGAAGGACTGACACTGATGACTGCTACTGATGACGACACACAGAAGGTTCCTACTGGGCGTGATGCGGTTGACCGGCTGCGTTCGCAGGGGGCTTTGGACGGCTTGTTCGAGCAGATTGATGTCGGCCAGGTGAAGATGACCGGGGCTGATGGTCTGCTGCCGGCCCTGGTCAAGGAGGCCCTGGAGAGGGGCCTGGCCGCTGAGCTGACCGAGCACCTGGGCTATGAAAAGGGCGAGCCGACCTCCCAGGCGCGCAGCAACGCCAGGAACGGGACCACACCCAAGACGGTGGACTCCGAGGTGGGGCCCTTCGAGACCTGTGGTGCCTCGGGACCGGGCCGGGACCTTCACGCCGCGCCTGGTGCGTAAGGGCCAGCGTCGTCTGGACGGGCTGGATGCGATGATCATCAGCTTGTATGCCGGAGGAATGACGGTGCGCGACATTCAGCACCACCTGGCCTCCACGCTCAGCGTGGAGCTGTCCGCGGGGACCATTTCGAAGATCACCGACGCGGTCGCTGACGCTGTTCTGGAGTGGCAGCGCCGCCCGCTGGAGGAGTTCTACCCGGTGATCTACCTCGACGCGATCCGGGTCAAGGTCCGCGTCAATCACCGGGTCGCCTCCCGCTCGGCCCATATCGCGGTCGGGGTGGACATGGACGGGATCAAGCACGTGGCTTAAGGATCTGGGTCCAGGCCGAGGAAGGAGCCTCCTTCTGGGCGCATGTGTGCGCTGAGCTGGCCAACAGAGGCGTGAGCGACGTGCTGATCGTGTGCTGCGACGGGCTGACGGGCCTGCCCGAGGCGATCGAGGCGACCTGGCCCCAGGCAACGGTCCAGACCTGCGTGGTCCACCTGATCCGTGCTTCGATGCGGTTCGTGTCCTACGGGGACCGCAAGAAGGTCGCCGCCGCTGTCAAACCCATCTACACCGCCCCGAGCCAGGAGGCCGCTTGGCAGGCCCTGACCGACTTCTCTGAGTCCGATCTGGGGGTCAAGTACCCCCAGGCGGCGGCGACCTGGGAGCGGGCCTGGGAAAGGTTCATCCCGTTCCTGGATTTCCCGCCGATGCTCAGGCGCGTCATCTACACGACCAACAGCATCGAGTCGCTGAACTACCAGCTGCGCAAGGTCACCAAGAACCGCGGCCACTTCCCCTCCGATGAGGCGGTGGTCAAGCTGCTGTGGCTGGCGATCTGCGACGTTGAGGACAAACGAGCCCGAGAACGTGACAAGGAGAAAGGACTGCCACCATCCAAGCGCAAAGCCAAGGGCAGACTCGTCGAAGGACAGATCACCACCGACTAGATACAAGGCCCTGGCCCAGCTCACCACCGCATACCCCGACCGATTCGCCCCCCACCTGTAAACCGCTTACACAGAAACCTTGACAGGCTCGCGTGGGCGGGTTGAGGTGGTGGCCATGGACGGGTTCACCGGGTTCAAGAGCGCCGCCGGCGAGGAGCTCCCACAGGCCCGGGCGGTCATGGACCCTTTTCATGTCGTGTCCCTAGCAGGAGACAAGCTCGACCAGTGCCGCCGCCGCATCCAGAGGGCGATCACGGGCCGGCGGGGCCGGGCAGGTGACCGGCTCTACCGGGCCAGGCGCACCCTACTGACCGGGGCCGGCCTGCTCACCGATGCCCAGGCCGAGCGCCTGGAGAACCTCTTCGCTGATGATCGCCACGCTGCGGTCCAGGCCGCCTGGGGCGTCTACCAGCGCCTCATCCAGGCCTACCGCACCGAGGACCCGGGCCTGGGAAAGTACCTGATGCAACGGCTCATCGACTCCTTGAGGCAGGCCGTCCCAGACTGGCTGGAGGAGATCCAGGCACTGGCCAGAACCCTGACCAGCCGCAGCCAGGACATTCTGGCCTACTTCGACCAGCCCCGTACCTCCAACGGCCCCACCGAAGCGATCAACGGGCGCCTGGAGCACCTACGCGGCATCGCCCTGGGATTCCGCAACCTCACCCACTACACCATCCGCAGCCTCATCCACACCGGACGCCTCAAAGACCACCTGACAACAACCACCTAAACCAGCCGATAAGCCCCACCTACCACACCCCCAAACACGAAGAGCCAGAAAAACTCCCCCAGTCCGAGAAACTGGACTGCTGGGTGTTTTTCGGACAGTGCTTGTTTGTGCTTCAGGCTGCCTTCGTTAAGTCCAGGAAATCGCTTTCGACCTCGTCGGGAGTGCGATACCCTAGGGCTGAGTGAAGACGAGTACGATTGTATCTCAGTTCGATCCATGAGGCAATATCGTTTATTGCCTTGTCCTTCGTGGGATACACCATTCGGTGGACTCTCTCATTCTTGAG
>NZ_JASPFC010000047.1:0-17396 GCF_031296635.1 Actinomyces acetigenes | reverse complement strand
CGACCGGGCCCCAACACACCCGGACCCGACACGGCCGGTGAAAACGACGTTGGTGCAGCGCCTCCGGGTTGGACACCACCGCCGCGCTTCTTCGCCTTGAGACTCGGGAAGCGCCGCTTTCGTTTCTGAACCGGCTCTACGGCGTCTGGCTGTGGCGGAACATCCAACGACTTGGGATCCTCAACGGCCAAACCGGCCAGCGCCCAGTCGCTCAGCGCACGATAGGAGTTAGGGTGGCTGACGAGCTCGTCAAGAACATCTCGATCCCGATGCTCACTGTCCGCAGCAATAGTCCACAGCTGCTGCGGAGTAAGATCGTTGTTGAGTCTCATAGTGAATGTCCTGTTCCGACTTTAGAGCTTGGGCTCTTCCAAGCCTGTTACCTTTCCATCACCCGATATGGGGAGCTCAGCTACCCACAAGCGGGTTCCTGACGACACCACTTCACTGCCATCGCCGTGAGGAATGTGCACCGTGTAAGTGACCATCACTCCCAGTTTCATGGTCCGGCCGTCATGCGATGTGACGCTGGCATCGCCAGTGGAGTCCACGGTGACACGCGCCCTATCGACGTTGCCATATAATTTTTCCCAGGCAGACTTCCGCTTCGCGACGTCATTAGAAAACTCACTTGACAATCGCTTGAACCGCTCTTGTTCCGTCTCCGACTGCGACCACTGAGCTGCAGCTTTCACGGCTCTCACTGCGCGTTCCTTCTGAGCCGACGTCGGCCGAAACGATGAGGCATAGCCATCCACCTGAGACGGCAAAGATGTCGCAGAATGAGACGGGGTTGCCTCCGATGACGGCACCAGCGACGTTGCAGCCGAACTTGCCTTCGCCTCAGACCCACTTCTATGGGACGCCGACCACATAATCACCCCTATGAAAGCACCAACTAACGCAAGCGGTACCGCAATAATCATTGCGACGAGACGCTTCTGTCGACGATCCATGATGAATCACCTTCTCAGTACCAGTGCGGACTGCGTTGCTGCCACAGCGTCCACGCTGCGCAGGGAGAGCCATAGTCGGGTCGATCTTTGATGTACTTCAAACCCCACCTGATCTGAGTCTGTGGATTGGTGGCCCAGTCTGCACCTTCGGACGCCATCTTCTCTCCAGGTAAAGCCTGTGGAATACCATATGCATCAGACGTCGGATTATCGGCAGTATAATTCCATCCAGATTCGTGGTTCCACAGCTCGACCAAGCAGGCGAACTGATTGTCATCCCAGCCATAAGCCTTCATTTGCGTCTTGGCGTACGCCTGAGCGTCACCGGCGCTAGTACCAGCCGCCGCGTAGTTCGCATTATCGACTGTTGTCACACCATTTTCGGTTTTGATTTTCAGCTTGGAGTTGGGGTTGTGCTTGATAACCGCCTGCCCGGACGACACCAACTGCTTCACCATGTCTGGCGTGTAGTTCTCTAGAAAATACTCTGCGTCGCCATAGTTTTCCGTCACCATGCTACCGTCCGCCCCGACCTGACCCACGTATGCAACATGCCCGAAGCTTGCATTCCAACGGCCTCCCTGAGCGCCAGGCTGGAAGGAAATAATGTCCCCCGGAGTAGGTGTACTCACCTTTTCCCACCCCGGAAGAGCAGAGTCATTCCCCCACTGATATCCATGGCCCCCAGCAGGAGTTGTATTACTGTTCACATGCTTCCAAGGGCTCTTCGTCACCCCGTCGTCACGATTGACTCGCCAGATTGCAAAGTCCGTGCAGTTCCCATAGAAATATCCTGTATCCGGATTGGCCGACGACGAGCCCATACCTTTGTATGGATAGTCATCACCCATTCCGGCCGCAACTACCCCTGCAGCGCCCCCCTTTGCCTTCTGTTCCTCCTCGTAGCCGCCGAGCCACGAGGGAAGAAAAGAAAGCACAATGGCTACCACGACAATTACGGCGATGATGGGTATCATGAAAATAAGCAGCGCCGTCATTTTAACAGCAATTATCGCAACAATCCTTGCGATCAGCTGCGTCACCGCTCTGGACGCCGCAGCAGCTGCCCTGTTGACGGCTTTTGCGGCAACCTTGCCATTAACCTTGGCAATCTTCTTTTTGGCCGCTTTGACCGAGTTCTTGAGTCCAGCCTTTCGAACGCGCGCCGTAAGTCGTGCTGCATTCTGGACCTGGTTCGATGTAATACGGGCGACTCTCGGTGCAACCTCGATAGATTTTTTTACAGCACGCTTCCCGACACGATAACTACTGCGCGCAACTCTCGGCGTTCTAAGTGCTGCATTGATCGCTTTCTGCTTGACGATACCGCCACCAGCATCAGCCATTGACGCATCGCTACCGAACGGAGCAGTAACGCTATGAACCTGCTCAAAGGCCTTCTTGGCGATTATTGGAGACTTGACTGCAATCTTAGTTCCACTACGTAAGGAACTACGAACTTCATCGCCAAATTTCTTAGGACCGCGCTTAGGAGATGGGTTTCTTGCTCCCTTGTTCTGAGGAGCACCTTTCTTCCTATCGCTTCCCGAATGCTTGCCGTCGCCCCCGCTACCGGGCGCGCCATCTTTAGGGCTCTTCCCCGTGCCTCCGTCGCCGGAAGTGGCCCTGGCCTCCCTGGGTGCTGATGTTAAAGCACTCGAACCGCGCGATTCAACATTAACGCTTGAGAACTTGTCGCCGGTGAGGGACTGAGCGTCTCGATTACGAAGGTCAACCCGGATGTCGCCCATGGACCTACGCTCCTTCACCAAACTTAGTTGTGTATAGCTGGTACAACTTAGAGCTTGTCGGCATCCTCGAATCAAAAGGTACCATCGCTGGCCCCATCTTCAAGAGTCCACATCCTGGCGGGACGTTCTGGAAATAGGAGCGATGCTTATCAGACCAGTTGAAAAGGTCCTGTAGAGTCTGCGCATCCGTAGGAGTCTGGTTCAGGAGTACTAGGATATCTGAGTTGGCGAGCATCAAACGGGCGCGTTCACTGATGAGAAGCTCTTCAATGTTCTGCGTCAGGCCGGTTGGCAAAAGACCATACTTACGGGCACGCTTGTAGATCATCTGACAGTACGCGCCAGCATAGTCGTTACTGAACAGAAGGTGGAACTCGTCCAGGTACAACCAGGTCCGCTTACCCTTGGCGCGGTTGATCTGGGCCTGTGCCCAAATTTGCTCCAGCACCACAAGCATACCGAACGTCTTCATGTCCGATCCGAGCTTAGAGATGTCATAGATCATCGCACGGTTCGACGTGTCCACATTGGTTTGCTGCGAGAAGCCCGAGAACGATCCCGCTGCGTAGAGCTCAAGGGCAGTTGCGACCGCCCTCGCCTCCTCCTCTGGCTGGCGCCTCAGTTCGTCGAACAGGTTGAGCAGAGTTGGCGGAGCCATTCTCTTGTCCTGGAAGAACTGCCCATATATACGCGTCACACAGCGGTCGATAATTGAGCGCTGAGGTGCACTCAGTCCATTTACTCCCCCAATAAGCACCTCACAGAGAGAAAGGATGAACTCCGCCTTCAACTTGACAGGGCTTCCATCATCTGCTGGCGCATCTCGGTCGATATGCAGCGGATTGATGCATGCTCGAGATCCTGCGCTGATCTCAACGGTCGTGGCACCGATGGCCTGCCCGAGAGGCGCATACTCATGCTCGGCGTCCACAATGATAAGATCATCGTTAGGACGTCCAAGGAAGACCTGCATGATCTCGCCTTTTCCGAACTGCGACTTTCCTGCACCACTCGTACCGAGGATGAAGGAGTTTCCATTCATCGTGGACGTGCGTGATCCCACCACGAGGTTCTGGCTAATGGCGTTCACTCCGTAGAAGAGGCCACCCTTGTGCAGCAGCTCCTGCGTTGTGAACGGGACAATAACAGCAACCGCCGCTGTTGTCAGTGTCCTGTAAATGGGTAGACGAGACACACCAAGCGGAAGCACGGCGTTCAAACCATCCTCTTGCATCCACTTCAATGTCTCAAAGGGACAAGAGTGCTTACGCCCGGCGACTCGCACTTTTTCAACAGCCTCAGCAAGCGCGTCCTTGGTCGCGCCGGCAACCCCTACGACAATGGTGGTCGTGAACAACTTTTCATTACTCGACTCAAGCTGATCACGCAAATCGACAGCCTCTTGATGCGAAGCCACCAGCTCGTGAGGAATCGACTCCTCACCGTTGCCCTGTTTCCGGGCCTTCCGCAACTCGTTGGAACGCTGCATGTCCATTTCCGCGATCTGCCGCTTGACCAGATCCAGACCTTCTGCGTGGTCCAGAGGCCGGAAATGCACCGAGATCGCCAGCTCCGAGTTGATCTCAGAAAGCTCCTTCATGAGACGATCAGACAGCCACGAGGGCAGATCACGGAGACACAGTACCTGATAGTATGAGTCTTTCTCTCCGGTGAAACAGATCGAGTTACCATCACCGGAGAAATCGATCGCCCACGGTGAGACGATGTCCTTCGTCGTAAGGTTAGTGCCAATTAGATCGGTGTACTCGAAACGAAACGGTTCTCCCGGTCTTAGAATGTCATGCAGAATCCGGATCCGGTCTTCACCGGAGACTCGTTCTGCACGACACCCACCAACAGCTCGCAGTTGCGCAATCGCATCTGATGAAATCTGGGCCAGCTTGTTGGTGGCGTGATCGAAGTCATCAGCTTCAACGGTAATCGTGACATACTTTTCCGTCACAGTGTTGTTGCGGCCGGATGCCAGCCTCGCGTTAATCAGGTCATTGTATTCCCATCGATAGGCATCCAACCCATCACCGCGAGGAGCGAACTCGACACTCTGCGCCAGCTCAGCTTTATTAAGATGACGATTCATGACCGTCAGCTGGATGCTCTGCCCGGCATCAAAAGAGTTGACGAACTGGGCGTACGACTCCACCAAGGAAGCTTGCTCTTCTTCCGGAGCCAGCTGATAGTCGATATCCGCCAGCTTCAGCGACACAGAGTACTGGTTTCCTCCCAGCGAGCAGACACCGTTCTCGACCATCGCTTCATACTGAATAGCAGCCTGAGCGGTGTTCCTTTTACGGCGAGGAACATCATTTTTCTCGCGGCGCTTTTTACCCTGCTTGCGAGCCTTCCGGTCAGATTTACCGCCATCCTCCACGTTCGAGCTCTTGGATGACTCGACGCTTTGGTGCTTTCGAGTTGCGAACAGCATTAGCTGACCTTTCTGCGGCTATTTCTGTCGACAGCACCGAGTCCTGGGCATACAGTCGCTTTTGGGGGTCCCACTTGTACCTCCAGAAATAACGCGCATACTTCTCAAAAGGCAGACCCTTGGGCCTCACCCAACCGACTGCCACAAAAGGCATGGTCAGGAGTGCGGCCATCCAGGACCCCAGATCGGACTGCCCCGCCCAGAAGCACAGAGCATACGTTCCGCCGACAACGATAATTCCTATTGCTGAGCATGCCATTTGTCGCCATGACATACCCATCATAACTTTCGCTTGGTAGGCAGTGATCTCCCGATATACCTTGATTTCAAGCGCCATTGTTTTTTGACGCTACAGCGCGATATTCGAGAAGAGCTGCGCAGCAGCCACAATCAGGCCGCCACCAACTGCCTGCCAAACACCAGACTGAATCTGCGGTCCCTGGTGGTCACGCAGTCCTCCCGCAAGGGTGATAACCCCCCAAACGGTCCACAGACCACCACCAATGGTGGCGAACTTCACGAAAAGGGTGAGAGCCTGACTCATCATATCCATGGGATGCTCCTATATATCCATGATGAAGGGGTAGGGGTGTTCTACCGGACACATTCGTCCGATGTCGCGTCTAGACCGATCGCCAGCACACGTATGCCAGCTCGTTATCTGACGGCGATTAGATTGTTGCAGACCCGAGACACCCTGTCCACCAAATCTTGGGATAGAGGTATCCACCTCTAAAACCGCACTAACCGTTGCGTATCTTCAAGATTCTGCTATGTGGTAGGAGCATGTTGGCGTATTTCACACTGCGTACCATAGGACTCGCTTGCGCTCCGCTCGTGCGGATCGCTAGAGTCCCGCTTGTGATGACTTCTCTGCCGCAGGCCCGCGCGATGATGGTGCGCACCCTTGGCGAGGGTCGAATGTGCATGTGCTGACAGCGCCAGCCGTCGCTGTCTGACACGTAACGGTGAGAGTCCGAGCCGCCCCGCACCGGCTCGTCGTACTCCGCGGAGGCCCACCGCCCCCGTGTTCATCCCTCCAGCAACCCGTCACCTTGGCCGGCCTGCGCGCCGGCCACCCCTGAGCACGACGTCGCTGCAGCGCAGCCTTGCGCTCGCGCGTCACTGCCGCCAGGGAACCTGAGAGGACCTTCCGCCATGCACGCTCACCTCATCCCCGTCTCCAGCTCTGCTGACTCCGCTTGTCCAGCCCGCCCTGACCTCCCGACCCCTCAGGAGCCTGCGGCCACCTCCTCCCCCGCAGCCGCCTTCACCTCGGCGGATCGCTCCGCCTTCTTCTCCACCGCCCCCGCCGTCGACCCGGCCGCTTTCGACGTCGTCCCCGACCGTCGCGGCACGGCCAGCCTCAAGTGGGACTCCGCCGTCGAGCGCGGCCGCCCCGAGGACGTCCTGCCCCTGTGGGTGGCGGACATGGACCACGCCACCGCGCCGGGGGTCACCAGCGCCCTGCTGTGGCGCACCCGCCACGGCATCTTCGGCTACTCCGAGCCCGACGACGCCTACCACTCGGCCCTGACCGGCTGGTTCTCCCGCCGCTACGGCTGGCAGGTGGAGGCCGAGTGGAACACCGTGACCCCCGGCGTCGTGCCGGCCCTGGCCCTGGCGGTGCGAGCCCTGACCGCGCCGGGCGAGGCGGTCCTCATCGAGGAGCCCGTCTACTACCCCTTCCGCGAGGTCATCGAGGACAACGGGCGTACCGTCGCCGCCGTCCCCCTGGTACGTGACGCCGACGGCGTCTACCGCCGCGACCTGGCCGCCCTGGAGTCCACCATCGAGGCTACCGGTGCGCGCCTGCTGCTCCTGTGCAACCCGCACAACCCGGTGGGCCGGGTCTGGAGCCGGGAGGAGCTCGCCGCACTGGAGGAGGTCACCACCCGCCACTGCGTCGTCGTCGTGGCCGACGAGATCCACGCCGACCTGGCCCTGCCGGGCTTCGCGACGACGCCCTTCGCCTCCCTGGGCGAGACGGCCGCCGCCCGCACGATCACCTGCACCTCGCCGTCGAAGTCCTTCAACCTGGCCGGTCTGCAGGTCGCCAACATCCTCATCGCCGACGCCCGCCTGCGCGAGGCCTTCCGCCGCGAGCTGGCCACCACCGGCTACTCCCAGCCCAACGTCCTGGGCCTGACGGCCTGCCGGGCCGCCTACGAGGGCGGGGACGCCTGGCTCGACGCCCTGCGCGAGCACATCGCGGCCGCCCGGGCCCACGTCGAGGCGCGCCTGGAGCGCATCGAGGGAATCGAGGCCGCCCCCTGCGAGGGCACCTACCTGCTGTGGCTGGACTGCTCAGGATTCCTTCAGGCCACCGGCCTCGAGCCCGATCAGCTCGACGAGGTCATGCTGAACGAGGCCGGGCTCTGGCTCGACGACGGCCGGATCTTCGGGGCCGGCGGTGAGGGCTTCACCCGCATCAATGTCGCCTGCCCCCGCGTCACCCTCGACGCCGCCCTGGACCGGTTGGAGGCGGCCGTGGCCGCCGTGACCGCCCGCGCCGCCGAGCAGGCCGGGCAGGGCCCCGTCGCCCTGTCCGCCTGAGCCGGTTCGCCCGGGTCGCACCAAGCGTGCCGGCCCGCAGGCGTCCGGTCACCGGTCATCACCCGCGCCGTCGTCGACCGTCAGTCACCATGTCTTCCCGCCACTGCCCCGCCCATGAGGAGAAACTACTCATGACCAGCCCGTCCACTCCTCGGCCCGCCGCTCACCCCGGGTGTTCCCAGCCGCCGGCCGCCCGCACCTTCCCCGTCCACCACCACCCGACGTCGTCGGTCCCGGACCCGCAGCTCCGCCTGGAGACGCTGCTGGTGCGCTCGGGCACCGGGACCGACCCGGCCACGGGTGCGATCACGACGCCGATCCACCTGTCGACCGCCTACGGGCACCCGGGCCTGGGCGAGTCGACGGGCTATGACTACACGCGCACGGCCAGCCCCACCCGCGACGTCCTCCAGGACGCCCTGGCCCGCCTGGAGGGCGGGACGGCGGCCTTCGCCCTGTCCTCGGGGATGGCGGCCCTGGAGCTGGTGACCCGCACGCTGGCGCCCCACGGCGGCCGGATCGTGGCGCTGCGCGACCTGTACGGGGGCTCCTTCCGCTTCCTGGAGGTCCTGGCCGAGGAGGGGGCGGCCGACGTCGACTTCGTCCTGGGGATCAAGGGCCTGCGCAAGGCACTGGCAACCCCGGCCGACCTGGTCATCATCGAGACCCCCACGAACCCGATGATGGAGGAGATCGCGATCCCCGAGGCGGCCGAGCTGGCCCACGCGGCCGGGGCGAGACTGGTCGTGGACAACACCTTCTACACCCCGGTGGTGCAGCGGCCCCTGGAGCTGGGGGCCGACGTCGTCGTCCACTCGGGCACGAAGTACCTGGGCGGGCACAACGACGTCATGGCGGGCGTGGCCGTGGTGGCCGACGACGCCCTGGCCGAGCGGCTGAACTACCGGCTCAACACGACCGGGGCGACGCTGGGTCCCTTCGACTGCTTCCTGCTGCTGCGCGGGCTCAAGACCCTGGCGCTGCGCATGGAGCGCCACGAGGCCAACGCCACCGCGATCGCGCAGTTCCTGCGCTCCAGCCCGCACGTGACGCGAGTGCTCTACCCGGGGCACTCGGGCATGGTGAGCTTCGATCTGGCCGAGTCGGTGGACGTGGCCCGCTTCCTGGCCTCAGTGCGGGTGTTCACCTTCGCCGAGTCCCTGGGCGGCGTGGAGTCGCTAGTGACGTGCCCGTCGGTGCAGACGCACGCGGACGTGCCCGCCGAGGTGCGCGCCTCCTACGGGCTGACCGACCGACTCATGCGCCTGAGCGTCGGCATCGAGCACGTCGACGACCTCATCGCGGACCTGGCCCAGGCCTTCGAGGCAGCCAAGGTCTGAACCGGGGACTGGGCCGGAGCACCGAGGGCGGAAGGTGCCGGGTCTGGCAACCCCGACATCAATCAACCAGTCTTCCGTATGGTTCATATTCGACGAAGACATGAGAATCGTGGCCATGAGACGCCTACGAACATCCTCGCCACCCCAGACCACCTCACGACTGACCGTCCTCACCCTGCTCGGTGCGCTCACCGCCTGCAGCATGCTCGGCGCGAGTGCCACAGCCGTCGCGAGCCCGCCCACGCAGGGAGCCCAGCACGCCGTCGTGCTGGACAACAGCACGAACGCCAGCAGCACCCGCCCGTCCCAGACCACCGGCACTAACAGCTCCAACGGTTCATCGAACGGTTCTGGGGGGTCCAAAGGATCCAGCGGGTCCACGGGGGCCAAGGTCCCCAAGGGGCTGGAGTCCTTCTACCGTCAGGATCTCACCTGGACCGACTGCCCCGACGGCGTCACCGGCACCGCCTTCCAGTGCGCCACCGTGACCGTCCCCCTGGACTACGACCACCCGCAGGGGAAGACCATCACGGTGGCCCTCAAGAAGCTGCCCTCGACGAGCTCCTCCCCTCGCGGCTCGGTCTTCCTCAACCCCGGAGGCCCCGGGGGAAGCGGTATCTCCCTCATCAATGTCCAGGCCGGGCTCTACAAGAGCGGCGGCCTGTCGGGGGTGCTGGCGAACTACGACGTCATCGGCTTCGACCCGCGCGGCATCGGCCAGTCCACTCCCATCACCTGCTGGTCCCCCGACGACGTCCAGGCGATTGTGGCCGGCCGGGCCGAGGCGCCCTCCCAGCTGACGCCGGGCAGCGCCACCGACATCGTCGCGAAGGGATCACGCGAGGCCGCGGCCTGCCAGAAGTACACGGAGGTCCCCGAGATCCTCGACCACATGGACACCCGTTCGGTGGCCCGCGACATGGATGTCATGCGGGCCCTGGTGAAAGACCAGGACCTCAACTTCTTCGGGTACTCCTACGGCACCTACCTGGGCGCCGTGTACACCGAGCTCTTCCCCGACAACGTCGGGCGCGTCGTCCTGGACAGCGCCATGGACCCCGCCCTGTCCCGGCAGGAGGCCTTTGAGGGTGATGCGGCAGCCTGGGAGCAGACGCTGCGCACCTATATCGAGTCTCAGCAGGGCCAGGCCGGGTTCCCCCTGAGCGGCACGACCGATGAGGCCGTCTCCCGGCTCGCGACCTTCCTCGACGGCCTGGACGCCCATCCGCTGACCGTCTCCGACGGCGGAAAACCTCTGGACCGGGCCAAGGCCTCCATGGCGATCAGAACGCTCGTCGTCGCCTCACCCGACAACTGGCCGCTGCTCACCGAGGGACTGGCTCAGGCCATGAACGCGCACGACGGCACCACTCTGATGCGGAACGCCGAGTCCCTCTCGGGCGGCGGCGGGTCTCCTGGGACCGAGGAGCAGACCGTTGGGCTGCTCCAATCCGTGTACGCCTTCTCGGCCAACCGGTGCCTCGACTTCCCCGATACCGGGAACCAGGCGAGCTGGGATGCGGCACTGGCCTCCTACCGCCGCGACTACCCGGTCTTCCACACCCTGCTGCCCCAGCACGACGCCTACTGCCACGGCTGGGGGCACACCAGTAAGACCAAGCCCGTCGATGTCGACGTCGACGCCACGAACCCGGTGCTCGTCATCGGCATCCTGCACGACCCGACCACCCCCTACCCGTGGTCCAAGGCACTGGTGTCCAGGCTCCGCAACAGTCACCTACTGAGCGTCGACATGTACAGCCATGGCGCGACCGGCCCCAATTCCTGCACGACCGCGAAGGTGAACGACTACTTCGTCAAGGGCACGCTTCCCTTGGACGGTGAGGTCTGCGCGGCGAACCCGAAGCCCCAGGCCGGAAAGGAGACTCCGGCCGGAGTTGCGCGTGCAGCTGGACTTGAGCGTCCGTCCGGCTTTGAGGCCGGCTGACGCAGTAATTCGCGACCCGGTTGGGCCGCGCCGTCGGAGCCGGGGAGTACCAGAATTGGAAAACACCCCGGCTCCGACTATTCAGCCGATGACGGGGTGTTGGTGCGCCCGAAGGGATTCGAACCCCCAACCTTCTGATCCGTAGTCAGATGCTCTATCCGTTGAGCTACAGGCGCATGTCGTTGCCGACGGGTAGAACACTACTCAGCGTCCACCCAGGGGACAAATCCTATCCCCGTGAGGATGGGCACAGGGCCGCAAGTCCCCGCCGACGACGGGGTTTGCGGCCCTGTGCGCGCTGTTGCCGCTGGGCACTATCCGACGCTGGCGCTCTCGTTGAGAGTGAAGATCGAGTAGCCGAGCATGCCAAGCACGAAGACGAGGGCGATGCTTAGGACGATAATGATCACCATCCAGATGAGAGTGGCCTTGGCCCAGTTCCTCTTGCTGGCGGAGTGGCCGCTGCCGAAGGCGAGCATCAGCAGCCAGACGAGGTTGACGACGGGGATGGCCTTGAGGAACAGCGTCAGCATCCAGCTGCCGACGGAGTCCGCGCTCTCAAGCTCCTCGGATCGCGCCGCTGCCAGCGCTCCGCCTCCTGTCGACCGATCGAATGGTGAGCCCGCTGCAGGAGGAACCATGTCGGAGAAGGATGGGGCCTGCCCGGCTGCGGCGTCGGAGGAGGGGGCTGAGCCCCACTGGGGCGCCGAGCCCTGCGACGGGAAGGCTGAGGATGACGACGACACGGACGGAGCGACCGCCTGAGTCGCAGCGGGGACGAAGGCCTCCGCGGCCTGCTCGGCCTCGGCGCGCGCGGTCGCCGTGGGGAAGACCGAGGACATGCCAACCTCGCCCTCCTGACGGCCCCCACTGAAGGGGTGCGAGTGCGGGGCGGGCTGCTGGGCGAAGGACTGCTGGTCCTGCAGGCCCGCCGGCTGGGCCTGCGGCTGCCGCCCCGGCCAGTGCGGGGTCTCCCAACTCGCCTCACCGCCTGCAGTCGCACCGGCGGCGGGGGCCGAGGAGGTGCCCGGAGCCGAGGGGATGCCGGGGGCGGACTGGGCGAAGGGCGACGACGTGGCTGCGGCGCCGTCGTCGGCGGCTGCCCCACCCCAGGCGGGCTGGGTCGGCGGGTTGTAGGGCGCCGGCTGGGCGGCCCCGCTCTGCTGGCTGTAGGGGGTGGCTTGGATGTAGGGGTCGGCCGGCGCCGCACCGGGCTGAGCGGCACCGAAGCCGCCACCCCCGGCCGGGTCGGGCTGGCCGAACTGGGTCGGCGGGTTGTAGGGCGCCGGCTGGGCCGCCCCGCTCTGCTGGCTGTAGGGGGTGGCCTGGACGCAGGGGTCGGCCGGTGCCGCACCAGGCTGGGTGGCCGCCTGCGCGGCACCTGCGGAGAAGGTGCGCGTCTGCTCCTCAGGGGGCGGGCCGGTGGGCAGGTCGGGCCGCGCCGGACGCCACGATCCGGCCTGGGCGGCGGGAGCCGCACCAGGGACGGCGCCGGGGGCCTGCCCAGGGGCCTGCTGCTCGGCGCGCGCGGCGTCGAGCATGTCCTGGTTGATGAGGACGGTCCGGGCGTTGAACTCGTCGCCCTGATTGGGGCGGGGCGAGCCGGAGGTCGACGGCTGGGTTGCGTCGTGGTCAGACATGAGGTCCCTCTCAGTCGGGTACAGCATCACGCTATCCCGGATCTGCGCAGGAAGACACACAGGCACCCCGATCGGCCAGAGGCGAACGCGCCCCGACCGTAGAGCCGATTCACGGGCCCTGCCAGCCGTTGGGAAGTCTCCGGGACCACCGCAACGAGTGCTCCGACGACGAAACCCCGGCACGCTGCCGCGCACCGGGGCTCTCGCTGTGGCGGAGATGGGGAGATTCGAACTCCCGAGGGGCTTCCACCCCAACCTCCTTAGCAGGGAGGCGCACTAGGCCACTATGCGACATCTCCATTGCCTTCCCACGGCTCCGCCGCGGGACGCACGGGCAGCCTACCGGGAGGATGCCGCGTGAGCAAACCGCCGAAGGCATGGTGCCGTCGCCTCGAGACGAGGCAACGCCGCCGCCGGTCGCAAGGGTATCCTGCGCCCTCGCCCGCAGCCCGGGGTCTCCGGATTCGCGCTCCGGACGCCGGCGCCACCCGGGGCCATAATGTCTGTGGACGCACGTCGTGAGGCGACGTGGGCATGCCGAGAGAGCGTGTGCGGTGCACTGCGAGGAGGGGTGAGGATGACAGTGAGCGGGGAGGCGGGTGCGCGGGTCACGGAGTTCATCACCGAGCTGCGTCAGGCCCTGGAGGAGGCGGGCGATCCCGCCCGCGCCGAGCAGCAGCGGGCGTACCTGAAGTCCGAGATGGCGATGTACGGCGTCGGGGTCCCGGAAACGCGGCGCCTCGCGCAACGGATCGCCGCCGCCCATGGCGACCTGTGGACTGAGGCCGCCACCTGGGAGGCGGCGCTGCGGCGCCTGTGGGATGAGGCCACTCACCGCGAGGAGCGCAACGCGGCGCTGGCCGTCATCCGCGCCAAGCTGTCCGCGTCACATGCTGGACGCATGGAGTCCCTGGCGCTCTACGAGCATTTTCTGCGCACGGGACAGTGGTGGGATCTGGTCGATGAGACCTCCCACGCCGTCGGGCTGGTGGTGCGTGAGCATCCGGCTGCGGCGGCCCGCATGCGTGTGTGGGCCACCGACCCGGACATGTGGGTGCGGCGCAGCGCCATCCTCTGTCAGCTCCAGCACAAGACCGACACGGACCTCGACCTGCTCACCAACGTCATCGAGGCCAACCAGGAGGACCCGGAGTTCTTCATCCGCAAGGCCATCGGCTGGGCGCTGCGCGACTACGCGCGCACGGACGGCGACTGGGTGCGTGCCTTCGTCCAGGCGCATCCGGGCCTGTCCCCACTCAGCCGACGCGAGGCCCTCAAGCGCCTGTGAGGCCGGGGCCACGGCCTCCGACCGGGCATGCGACAGGACAAACTGACGGGGCCGCGCAGTGCTCTGCCGCTCCTCGCCGTCGGGGCACGTGCGAGCGTGCTGCCTCAGCCGCACGCCATCAGTTCCCATCGGCACGGTACCGCTCACGCATGCGGTCCACGTAGTCGAGGAGGTCCTGTCGCAGGCGCTTGGGGGTGATGACGCAGGCATCCGGACCGAGTCGAAGCAGAATCGTCATGGCATGCAGGTGATCCATGAATTCCAGCTGGAGACAGGTCCATCCATCATCTCCGGAAGGTTCGCCATCTGCATCGGTCGTCGCTGCGCGCAACGTCCACTCCTGCACATCGCTCCAACGCTCGTCCCGCACCCAGACAGTGGCTGTGATCGCCTCGAACCTTTCAAGAAACTCCTCACGCTGTTTCCGCCATGCCGCGGCCATATCGAAGCCGGAGTCGTCAGCACACTCCTCAGCGAGTACATCAGCCTCTTCGATCCGAGAGAGCCTGGTGAAGCGAACCTCGGTGCCGTGTGAGGCGCACAGGTACCAACTGCGACCAGCGGCAACTATTCCGTGCGGATCGACGACGTCCTGCGTCGTCGTCCTCGACTTGTGACGGAAGACCATACGCAGTCGATGGCGCGTCAAGACCGCTTCCTGAACAGCTTGGAAGACGGCGTCGGCCCGCTCGCTCTCGGGAAGGGGAAGCCACCCTTGAGGATCGACCACGACGCGCGAGGCAATGCCAATGGACCGGCTTCGATGGCTGTCGGGCACGGCGGCGAGCAGTTTGCGAGACGCGGAGGCGAGGGCGTCGCCAAGGCCCAGTGGCGCAGCACCCCAGCTGGTGAGACCTGCGAAGAGAGCCCGGCTCTCCTCACGGTTCAGTCCCGTCACATCAATGCGAAAGCCGGGGTCGATTCTCACTCCCCCATGAGGTCCTCGCTCGCACCATACGGGCACGCCCGCAGCCGACAGCGCCTCAACGTCCCGCAGCACGGTGCGCCGTGAGACCTCCAGCCGCTGAGCCAGATCCGAGGCGGACAGACGACCATGGGTACGCAGCAGCCAGATCATGGACAGCAAGCGGTCAGCACGCACCGGCTCATCCTCGCACGTACGTGACACAAGGTGGCACCAATGGTCTCTAACCTCGACGCCGTCCGCCCACCTCGTATACCCGTGAGAGTCTCAGGAGCATCACCATGACGACCTTCGTTCCCAACAGCGTCATCCTCTACGTCTCCGACGTCGAGGCGAGTACCACCTTCTACAGCCGGATTCTCGGTCATGAACCGATCAAGACCTATCCAGGATTCAGCGTCTTCGCATTGTCCGACGACGTCACTCTCGGCCTGCAGGCAGCCGACGAGATTGAACCCACTGCCGAGCCATACGTAGGCGGGACCGAACTGAGTCTCAGCGACGTCGAGCGTGCCGACGTCGATCGTCTTCACGCGCAATGGAAGAAGCTGGGCATTCCGATGGTTCTGGAGCCGACCGTCCTCGAATTCGGCTACACCTTTGTGGCAACAGACCCCGATGGGCACCGCCTGCGTGTGTGCACCACTGATACCTCGAGCTTCGTCTGACTCGAGACCCTCGGCACCCTGCCCGTCACCAGGTGCAGGCCTCGATGCATCTCGGCAGTACCCCAGCACCCAGTTCACGATGACGTAGGTCGGCAAGAAAATGGGCAGGCGGACATCTGCCTTCGCCTAACCGATCATCATCGAACCGCGGAATATGACCTCAAGGTAGTCACGCTGGGCCTGATCGGGAACGTACTTCCCCCACGAGGACTGCGCTTTCCCGCAGATGACTGGGGTACGACCTCAGTCATCTGCGGGAAAGGTACGTTCCGGACGGGAAACGCAGTCCCCGATTCAGTCGGCCAGCCTCCCCCGGCGGATGAGTCTCTTCGTGTAGCGACAGTCCCTGCGAGGCTTGCCTGGCTGGTGGTGCGGGTTGAGGCCGGAGTGAAAGGGCCGCGTGAAACCCGGATTCTCGACCAGGATTCACCAGGAGGCACTCCCACAACGCCCGGTGACCGGCCTGCCATGTCCCGGCCGGCTACTCCACGAGCCTCGGGCGGTACTGGCCGGGGGATGTGCGTACTGCACGAACCCCCGCACCCCGCGGAGTACACCCACCCTTCGTTCAGTAGCTCCCGACCCTCGTGCATTGCGTCAGGGTGAGGCCGGGACCCCAGTGGGTGACCGCGCCCGAGCACGAACAAACCCCCGGCAGCGCTTCAGCTACCGAGGGTTCGAGTGAGCGGGATATGGCGGAGATCTTGCAGGCCTACTCCAGATACGGCTACACGCTGGTGGCGACCCGACGCGCGTTGGAGGCGGCGATGGCTGGAGGTAGGCAGGCCGAGCAGCGGACAGACCTCAAGCAGCGCAGCCTCCTGGTGCGGTTCGGGCGGCGAGGCATCGAGCAGATGGTGGCCGACCACCTCGACCGCGGGCTGACCTACACGGAGATCGCCAAGAAGTACGATGTGGCACTGAGCACAGCCAGCAAGTACATCCAGCAGGCCAAACGGCAGCGAGCGAAGGCGCTGATATAGTTTCGACGTCAATGACGGCTTGTCAGGTCACGACCAGCAGGGTATACAAAGGTATCCGATGAGTTCGTTCGGCTTCCAGGCAGCATCGCAGGGCCGTAGTCCTTCACCCACTCACCGCCCAGGACACCCCAGCACCCCAACTTCCAAACAACTTTTAACATAGTTCATAATTGTTAGATCGCATCAAATTAACTCGACTTACCATCTCATTTTTATGAGAAAGCATCTCGGCGATTTCGAAGGCGACTTCGAGTGACTGCTGGTGGTTGAGGCGCGGGTCGACGAGGGTCTCGTAGTGCTCGGCCAGGCCTGCCTCGTCGATGTGCTCGCCGCCGCCGAGGACCTCGGTGACGTCGTCGCCGGTGAGCTCGACGTGGATGCCGCCCGGGGCAGTGCCCAGGGATCGGTGCACCTCGAAAAAGCCACGGATCTCGTCGAGGATCGTCTCGAAGCGGCGGGTCTTGTAGCCGTTGTCCGAGGTGATGGTGTTGCCGTGCATGGGGTCGGTGATCCAGGTGACGGGGCGTCCGTCGGCGCGCACCGCCTCCACCAGCGGCGGCAGGGCCTCGCGGATGCGGTCGGCGCCCATGCGGGTGATGAGGGACAGGCGTCCGGGGAGGCCTTCGGGGTTGAGACGGTCCATGAGCCGGGCGATGTCGTCGGGGGACGTGGTGGGGCCGACCTTGACGCCGACGGGGTTGTGGACGCCGGCGAGGATAGCGACGTGGGCGCCGTCGGCCTCGCGGGTGCGCTCCCCCACCCAGAGCATGTGGGCGGAGGTGTCGTAGAGGCGCCCGGTGCGGGAGTCCTCGCGGATCATGGCGTCCTCGTACTCCAGGAGGAGGGCCTCGTGGGCGGCGTAGAAGTCGACCTGGCGCAGGGCCTCGAAGTCCACGCC
>NZ_JASPFC010000046.1:0-17706 GCF_031296635.1 Actinomyces acetigenes | reverse complement strand
CCCCGCGCCGCCGCTGAGCGCGGCGGACGTCGAGCGGCGCGAGCGCATTGACACGGCCCTGTCCACCTGGCGCAGCCAGCTCGTGGACCTGGGGGGCGTAGCCAGCCTGGACGACATCACCCTGCTCGACGGCGTCGTCGACCTGACCGCCGCCCACCCCTCCGGCCTGGCCCAGCTCTACGCCGGCCGCCCCACCAACCTGTCCAGCATCGTGCGCGAGCGCAACGCCCTGGGCGAGGCCCGCCAGTCCCTGCGGGAGGTCTCGGCGCGCACCGACGTCCTGGCCCGCCAGTTCGGCGTCGCACCGGTCTACCTGGCCATCGGGGTGGCCACCTGGAACGAGACGGTCCCCGAGGACGGCGAGGACGACGGCAGCATCAACCTGGCCGACGGCGCCTCACCGGAGGCGGACCTGACCGCCCAGATCCCGCACGTCGAGCGCATCGCCGCCGAGCACGCCGCCCGCAACGCCCTGGCCGCCGCCGGCCTGACCGTCCCCGAGGACCCCTCGGCGCCGCGCGTGCGCACGGTCAACGCCCCCGTCCTACTACGCCCCGTGCGCCTGACCAGCGCCACCGCGGACGCCACCCTCACCCTCGACCCCACCATCGAGGTCAACCCGGTTCTCACCCGGGCCCTGCGCCGCTACCAGTGCACCACCGACATCGGGGACATTGCCAGCGCCGCCCTGTCCTCGGCGGGCTTCACTCCGCGTGCGGCCCTGGCCCGCATCGGCGCCCTGGGCCGGCAGTTCCTGCCCGGCTTCGAGATCCACGAGCGCCTCGTCGTCGGCGCCTTCGTGCACCCCGGCCAGGCCCTGGTGGAGGACTTCGACGCCGTCCTGGATCGCTCGCGCACCTCCGCCCTGGTCGCCGCCATCGCCGGGGACGAGGGCGCCCGCGAGGCCCTCAGCGTCGAGCTTCCCCCGGCCGTCCCCACCGACCGGGTCCCCGGCGCCGAGCGCGGCGTGGGCGACCTGGAGCCCGCCCAGCTCGACGTCATCGAGGCGGTGGGCACC
The DNA here is from genome assembly GCF_031296635.1 of Actinomyces acetigenes. Taxonomy (NCBI): domain Bacteria; kingdom Bacillati; phylum Actinomycetota; class Actinomycetes; order Actinomycetales; family Actinomycetaceae; genus Actinomyces; species Actinomyces acetigenes. The sequence continues at coordinate 16,688 of NZ_JASPFC010000046.1, read as the reverse complement.
GGCGCGAGCTTCCTCATCGACGCACCCCCCGGCTCCGACGTCGCCGGCACCCTGGCCGCCGTCTTCGCTGACGCCGCCGCCTCCGGACGCACCGTGCTGCACGTGCCCGCCACCAGCGCCGACGGGCACGCCGTCGCGGCCGCCCTGCGTGAGGAGGGCCTGGGATCCATGGTCCTGGACCTCACCGAGGACGCCGCCTGGCGCCAGCACGCCTCCGAGGGCATCCGCGAGAGCCTGGGCGTCCAACCGCCCCAGCTCGACGTCGCCGGGATCATCTCCATGCGGGACCGCCTCACCTCGGTGCGCTCCCGCCTGGACCGCTACGTGCGCGCCCTGCACCGGCCTCGCGAACCCTGGTCGGTCTCCGCCTACGAGGCGCTGCAGAAGCTCGCCGAGCTCACTAGCCGCCGCGACCGGGCGACCACCCGGGCCCGCATCGACGCCGAGCACCTGGGCCGCCTTGACGAGGACGGCCGGGAGCGGGCCCTGGGCCTCCTGCGCCGCGGGCACACCCTGGGGCTGTTCACCCCGGAGGTGTCCTCCAGCGCCTGGAACGGGATCCCGGTGGAGGACATGGACGAGGCCACCGACGCGCTCGTCCACCTGCGCGCCCTGGCCAACGACCTGCTGCCCACCATTCAGGAGCACACGGCCGTGGTCGCCCGCACCACGGGCCTGAGCCGGGCCCGCAACCTGGGCCAGTGGATCGAGCAGCTCGACATGTTCGACGGCGTGCGCGAGTCCCTGGACGTCTTCCTGCCTGAGGTCTTCGAGCGCTCCGCCGCCGACATGGTCATCGCCACCGCCTCCAAGCGCTGGCGCGACGAGCGGGGCATCCACATGGACGGCTCGCGGCGCCGGCGCTTCACGCGGCAGGCCAACGATCTGGTGCGGCCGGGCCGCGTCGTCGACGACCTGCACGCCGAGCTGGTCAAGGTCCAGCGCCGCCGCGAGGTGTGGCGCCGCCACGACCCCGACGGCGGTTGGCCCCGCCTGCCCCAGGGTCTGGACGAGATGCGGCGCACCGCCGGGCGCGCCCACGGCGCCGTGGCCGAGGTCCAGCCGCTGCTGGGACGCGCCCAGGACTCCCCGGTGCTCATGGAGATGCCCCTGGAGGATCTCCTGGAGCTGTCCCGCTCTCTGGCCGCCGACGACCTCACCGCCCAGAAGCTCCCCGAGGTCAACCGCATCCGTACTGAGCTCGAGGCCCTGGGACTGAACGACTTCGTGGCTGACATGGCCGCCCGCGGTGTCGAGGCCGACCAGCTCGAGGCCGAGCTCACCTACTGCTGGTGGTCCTCCCTGCTGGCGCAGATCCTCGCCGCCGACCCCGACCTCGGCGGTCTCGACGCGCGCGCCCTGTCCCAGATGGCCGTCTCGCTGCGCGAGCTCGACGCCGCCCACACGCGCTCCCTGTCCGGCCCTGTGGCCCAGGCCTACGCCCGGCGGGTGCGGGCCGCCGTCGAGCAGGACAAGGCCGACGCCCGCGCCCTGTACATCGCGCTGGCCCGCGAGGACGGTGTCCCGCTGCGGGAGATCATCGACGCCCACCCCATGGCTCTGCTGGCCCGGCCGATCTGGATCGTCCCGCCCACGCTTGTGCCCCAGATCTTCTCGCCCACCGCGGTGGTGGACCTGGCCGTGCTGGACGCCTCCACGCCCATGCCTGTCCCGCAGGTGCTGCCCGCCTTCGTACGCGCCGAGCAGGTGCTCGTTGTCGGCGACTCCCGGCGCGCCACGACCGGCCTGGCCGCCGAGCTCGGCCCGCTCCTGCCCTCGCGCACCCTGCCGACAGCCCGCAACAGCCTCGACGCCGGCATCGCCTCCTTCCTGGCGGCCAACGGCTACGAGGGGGTTGTCGAGGCCGTGCCCTCCCCACCGGGGGACACCTCCCTGACCCTGGAGCTCGTGGACGGGCGGGGCATGCCGGCGCCCGGGCAGACCGCGGTGGAGACGGTGGAGGCCGAGGTCACCCGCGTCGTCGACATGGTCATCGACCGGGCTCTGACCCGGCCCGAGGAATCCCTTGCCGTCATCGCCCTCAACCACCTGCACGCCGAGGCCCTGCGCTCGGCCATCACCCGGGCGGCCGCCGGCGCCCCCGCACTGGAGGAGTTCTTCGCCCCTGGGGCGGCAGAGCCCTTCACCGTCGTCGAGCTGGCCGAGGCCCGCGCCCTCCAGCGCGACCACATCATCATCTCGGTGGGCTACGCCAAGACCCCGCACGGACGCACCATCCACAACTTCGGGCCCGTCTCGGACCACAGCGGCATGGTGGGGCTTGTCGAGGCCCTGTGCGCCTCGCGGGGCAGCACCCAGGTGGTCTCCTGCCTGGCCGCCGGCGACATCGACCGCGACCGCCTGCGCGCCCCCGGGGCGCGCCTGCTGCGTGAGGTCCTGGCCCGGGCCGAGGACTCCTCCCAGTCCGGCAACTCCGCCGGCAAGGTGCCCGACCGGCTCCTGGTGGACCTGGCCGAGCACCTGTGGCGCAAGGGCCTGTCGGTCGTCCCCCGCTACGGGACCGACGGCGGCGTGCGCATCCCGCTGGCCATCGGCCACCCCGACTACCCCGACGAGCTGCTCGTGGCGGTCCTGACCGACGACGTCGACTACGTCTCCGAGCCCAGCCTGCGCCGGCGTGACCGGCATCGCGTCGAACGCCTCGAGCGGCGCGGGTGGCACGTCCACATGGCCTTCTCCGCCGGGGTGTTCGTAGACCCGGAGGCCGAGGCGAAAGCCGTGGAAGAGCTCGTCCTGGCCGTCCTGGTGGAGCGCCAGGGCGAGGCCGCCCCGGCCATGGAGGCCGTGCCCGAGCGGGTCGACGACTCGATGCGAGCCGTTCCCGAGGAGGCGTCCGAGGCCGAGGCCGCCGAGGCCCATGAGCGCACCGAGCGCCCCCGCATCGCCCAGGGGCTGCCGCTGCAGGCCTACTCCGACGACCAGCTCGATGACCTCATGGCCTGGATCCGCTCTGACGGCGTGAGCCGCTCTGAGGCCGGGGAGGTCGAGGAGCTGAGGTCTGCGCTGGCTCTGCGCCGCCGTGGCTCGGGGATCGACGCCGTCCTGGCCAATGCCGTGCGGCGCACCCGCTGAGCCGCCCGAGCGGTGCTGGATGACGCAGTGAATGACCGTGTTGCCATGAATGATGCCGCGAGTGACGGCGTGAATGATGCCGCCCGGACAGGTGGATCGGGCTGCGCGCGGGCCTCGGAGGCGGAGCCCGCCGCGGACAGCGGCGTGACGCCTGGGCGCGGGAGCACGCGCCGTCGCCGTCGGGTGGTGGCTCTCTCGGCCCGGGACCAGGCGCGTGTGGCCCGCGGCCAGAGCCCGGAGGACCTGGCGAGGGCAGACTACGAGCATGACGCCCTCAGCGGCCCCGCAGAGGGACTCGACGCCCCCGCCCCCGGTGGTGCAGGCTCCAATGACGCCCGCCTCCGGCGCGACGTCCCCCCGCACTGGGGCTGATCGTCCTGGAGGCGATGGTGGGCCGACTTCGTGGTGCCTTGGCGGCGAAGTCGGCCGCGTAGGCCGCCGTCGCGTTCGTACCTTATGCCTCGTGTTCGGGGGTTAAGGGTACTGTGCTGTCTCCTCACTTCTGAGACATTTGAGTGTCATGACTTCTGAGACACTCGCTCGGGCGGGAAGCCGGGGCGTGCTGGTGGTCCTGGAAGCGGCGATGCGCGGAGGGAAGAGGTCTGGCAGGTCGCTGGTGTCCATGGCGCTGACATCACAGACGCATCGGCGTTGCACGCCGCAGAAGAACCGCAGCATTCCAACAATCCCCACGGGGAACATTGACGGCAGGATCGTTCATGTCAGCGCTGTGGACACCGGGCCGCGCAGGAGCGAGTCCAGGGTTCTCGGTGGCACAGCCCGGCGCCTGCACCACAGGCCCTCCTGCACCGCTCCCTGACCGCCGTCTGTGCGGGGCCCGGTGGTCATGGTTCGACGCCGGCTCCGCCCCGAGCCGGCCCGAGTCGGTCTACTCCACGAGGGTCGGGATCCACTGACCACGGGTTGTGCGTACTGCACGAAGGCTCCACCTACCCGAAGTACCCCCAACCCTCCTCCAGTAGCACCCCACCCTCGTGCAGTGCATCCAGACGACGACAGCAGTCACCACAGTCACCGAGCCGGCCCCCTCCGACAAGCCGAAGCAGCAGCTCTCCCATCCGGCAGACCCACCCAACCAGTGTCTCAGATGTCATGACATCCGAAACTCTCAGAAGTCATGAGACAACACAGGGGGTTCAGGGTACGAACGCGAGGGCTACCCTACGAACGCGAGGTGCTCGCTCAATGGGGGAGCCCGGTGGTCGGGAGTTGTGCGTACTGCACGAGGGCCCCACCTACCTGCAGTATCCCCGAACCTCCTCCAGTAGCACCCCGCCCTCGTGCAGTACACGCAGAACGCCACCGCAGTATCGATGAACGGCCACGACCGCCCGGGCCGACGTGAGCAAGCGATCTCAGGAGTGCGCGTCCGGCCTCTGCCCCGGATGTCGTGACACCCGAAAGCTCCAGCAGTCATGAGCAGCACATGACGCTGCGGCGCAGGAAAGGGGAAGGCCCCGCCGATCATGAGGATCGGCGGGGCCTTCCGCTGAGGCGATGATCAGATCGCTGCGGGACTCACTGCTTGGCGGCGTTGGCCGAGAGCAGGTCGCGGATCTCGGTGAGCAGCTCGACGTCGGTGACCTCCTTGGCCTCCTCCTCGGCCTTCTGCTTGGCCAGGCGCTCCTTGAGCTTGTTCATCGGCAGGACAATGGCGAAGTAGACGGCGGCGGCCACGAGCAGGAAGTTCACCACGGCGGTAATGATCGTGCCGGGCTGGACGAACTTATCGGCGCTCGCGAAGATCTTGAACTGACCGACGGAGTCGAAGTTCGGCTGGCCGATGATCTGGCCGAGGATGGTCATGATGACCTTGGTGATGGCGTCAACGATCGGTGAGAAGGCTCCACCAATGATGACGGCGACAGCGAGCTCGAGGGCGTTGCCCTGTGCAATGAACTCCTTGAATCCCTTAAGCATGGCGATCCTTTCTAGCGGCGCGGGCAGACGACTGCCGGGGGCGCGCCATCGGGGGCTGAAAGTGAAAGCGTTTTATCATTCGCGTAAGACGCCGCAGCGGCATTACGGGCTCAGCGCAATGCCGAGCGTGCTATTCGTAGCCGCACCAACTACCAGAATAACGCTACTTGCGGGAATAACTAGTGTGATAAATGTTACTTTCTTGTTTCCTGTCCATTGCCCATCCTCTCCAGCCTGCTGAATCGCCACTACACGCGCTCCAGAACAGAGAACTGTGCTGTGCGTTCCAAAAGATGCGGCAGGTATTCCTTGGGAAATGCTTTGAGAAGACTCTTGAAATCCTGGTGATCCCTGGTCGGTCAGTGAAGAAGGGGGGTCGGGGTCGGCTGAGGGAGCCGTTGTCGCGCTGTTCCCCGGGCCCTGCGGAGCGGCGGGGGCCTCGGGCTGCTCTCCGGGATTCTGCGCTGTTCCGCCCGGGGGAGCGCCGTTCTGCTCCAGTGGCGTCCAGTCCGCGGGGGCCTGTCCGATAACGTCCACCCGCGCGCCGGGGTGGGCCAGCTCGGCTCCGACGTCGATGGGCACCTGGACCAGTCTCTCGTCGTCTCCCAGCTGCTGGGCCAAGCCGCCGCTGGTCATCGAGGCCGTCAGCACCGTGCCCTTCTCCAGAGAGATCGCGGCCCGGCTCCCGACCGCCTGGTCCGTGGAGGTCAACGGGGACTGAGGCAGGGCGCCGGCCGGAAGCGTGCTGATTGAGACGTCCTGCTCGGTGAGGATCACACCGGCACTGATCGAGCGCGAGGCAACGAGCACCTGCTGCCCGTGTTCGGGGCCGGGACGCAGCACGCTGAGGGCGACCAGGACCGCGGTTCCCAGGCAGAGGGCCACCACCAGGTGGCGATGGCGCCACAGCAGGAGTGATGGACGGCCCCCGGTCCACCCGGCCAGCCTGCCCGGACGGGCCGGGCGGGAGCCGGATGCGACGGAGCGCGGCGACTGTTCGCGGGGATCCTGAGGCTCCCTCGAGGTGCTGAGAGCGGGGCGGTGGGGCAGTCCGTGGCGAGGTCTCATGCCATCAGGGTCGGTGGCCGGTGGCCTTCTGGCACGCCCGCTCGTCGGCGTTGTGGACAGGGGGCGCCTCCGACGAGCCTGTGGCCCCCGGGAGTCGGCGGCGTCGGCGGGCTCAGACCTCCGGGGATCTGCTGGCCGCAGGTGAGCCGGCGGCCAGCAGGAACCACTCCTGGGCCGTGATGACGGCGTCCACGGGCTCGTCGTGCTCCTCCACCGGCAGCGGCCCGGGCACCAGCTCCTCGGGGTGGAGGATGGCGAAGGTGTGGGCCTCGGGGGAGCGCAGGGGCAGCATCCGGTCGTACCAGCCTCCACCCTGCCCCAGACGGCGCCCGGCACTGTCCACGGCCAGTGCCGGAATGATGAGGGCGTCGACCTGGCCGACCGCGTCAGCTGGCAGCGTGGGGCCGCTGGGCTCCGGAGGCCGCCTCGGTGCCCGCTCCGCCAGGTCCTCACTTCCCTGGAACAGCCCCCAGCAGCGCGCCAGGCGGGGCCCGAGCACCGGCAGCAGGACCTGGACGCCGCCCTCGTGAAGCCGCTCCAGCAGCAGCCGGGTGCAGGGCTCGGCCCCCACCGACACGAAGGCGGCTACCCTCTGCGCGCCGGCCACCGCCTCCAGGGCGTGCTTGGTCAGTGCCTCGCAGTCCGCCGTGTGCCCCTGGGTCGGGTGGTGGTGATGGGCACGACGGTGCGCCCGCAGCACCTTGCGCAGCTCGTCCTTGGCGTCGTCGAGCTCGAGTCGGCCCGTATCGGGAAGGTCCAGCGCGCCGGTCGTCATGGCCTCATCCTCGCAGGTGATGACATCTTGCACCTGAATCGTTCGTCCCGGCGGGGCACGGCGCGTGTCGTCAACCTGACGGTAACCTGAGTGCCATGAGAACAGTGGCCGAGCACCTGGCCGCCTGCCTGGAGATCGCCCAGGCGGCAGCACCCCTCGACGTGGTCCTGCCCGACGCCGTCGGATGCGTCCTGGCCCAGGACGTCGTCGCCGGAATCGACCTGCCCGCCGTGGACCTGGCCGGACAGGACGGCTATGCGGTCATCGCCAAGGACGTCGCCGAGGCCGACCGCAACAACCCGCTCGTGCTCGACGTCGTCGACGCGGTGCGCGCCGGCGACATGCGCCCTTGCCACCTTGTCTCCGGAGCCGCCGTCCTCATCGACTCCGGGGCCCCCATGCCGCTGGGCGCCGACGCCGTCATCCCCTGGGCCGACACCGACCGCGGCGAGTCCCGGGTCACCATCCACCGCGCCGTCTCGGCCGGCGACAACGTCCGACGCCGCGCCGAGGACGTGAAGTCGGGAACCACCGTCCTCAAACGGGGGGCGCGCATCAGCGCTCGCCACGTGGCCCTCCTGGCGGGCCTTGGGATGCACCGGGTGCGCGTGCGGCCCGCCCCGCGCGTCGTCGTGGTCTCCATCGGGGACGAGCTGGTCGAGCCCGGTCAGTCCCGCGAGGCCGGGGACGTCTTCGACGCCAACGGCCACGCCCTGGCCTGCGCGGTCACCGACGCCGGCGGCCAGGCCTTCCGGGTGGCCGCCGTCCCCGACGAGCTGCGCGCCCTGGCCGACACCATCGAGGACCAGCTCGTGCGCGCCGACGTCCTCATCACCACCGGGGGCCTGAGTGTCGGGCAGGGGGACACTGTCAAAGACGTTCTGGCTCCCCTGGGCTCGGTGCGCTTCGACGCCGTCGCCATGTCCCCGGGCCGCCAGCTCGGTGTGGGGACGGTCGAGGGCATCCCAATCTTCTGCCTGCCCGGAGATCCGGTCAGTGCTCAGATCGCCTTCGAGACCTTCGTGCGCCCGGTCCTGCGCCAGATCGCTGGACGCACCTCCCTGCACCGCTCCAGCCTGCCGGCCACCATCTCCGAGGGCTGGCACTCCCCGAGCGGCAAGCGCGAGTTCGTCCCGGTGCGCGTCAGCGGCTCGCCCTCCCGCGGATACCGCGCCGAGCCGACGACGCCGCCGGGCACGGTCCGGCTGCACGGCCTGTCCGAGGCCAACGCCATCGCCGTCGTGCCCGAGGACACGAGCACCGTGGTGGCCGGCGACACCCTCCACTGCCTCCTGCTGGACGCCTGATGCCCGACTCGGCCTCGACGACGTCCGCCGGCACTCTCGGCGGGGGACTAAGGCGGGCCGTCGCCGGCCTGCTGCTCGGGGCCGGGGCGCCGGCGCGCTTCACCTGGCCGGTGCGCCTCGAGCCCGAAGTCGCCCAGGAGGAGCGGGGACCCGGTGCCACGCGGGGGCCCGGGCACCCCTCGGTCGTCGTGCGCGAGCTGCGGGCCGAGGATGAGGAGCCCTGGAAGGCGCTGCGGCTGGCGGACAACGACCGACTCGCTCCCTGGGAGGCCACCCTGCCGGTCGGCGGAGGGGAGGTTCTGAGCACCTTCCCCGTCTTCCTGCGCCGCCAGACGCGCCGGGCCAGGCTCGCCGAGGCGATGCCCTTCGTCGTCGAGGTCGACGGCGCCTTCGCCGGCCAGATCGCCGTCGACCCGATTATCTGGGGGGCCACGCGTAGCGCCCAGGTCGGCTACTGGATCGGCTCGGCCTGGCAGGGGAGGGGGATCATGCGCCTGGCGGTGGCCCTCGTCCTGGACCACCTACTGGGGCCGGTGGGGCTGCACCGCGTGGAGATCAACGTGCGCCCCGACAACGAGCGGAGCCTGGCACTGTGCCGTGGTCTCGGGCTGCGCGAGGAGGGGCTGCGCCGCGGTTACATGCACATCAACGGAGCCTGGGCCGACCACGTCTCCTTCGCGGCCCTTGCCGAGGAGGTCCACGGGCCCAATGGCACCGGCTTCGAGCAGCGGCTGGTGCGCGGATGACGGTTTTTCATGGCGTGCGCGCCGGTGGGGGCGGGGCGCACGCGGGGTCGTGGCGGGTGCGGCGACGGCGCGTTCGGGCTGGCTGTTGGCCGGTCGGTCACGGCGTGCTCGAAGAGACGGAAGAAACGCGTGTGACTCATGTGGTGGCAGGGGTGTCATGCTGACAGTGTGACGTCGTGAATCCCAGGTATTTCGAAGGAAAGCCGGAGTGTTCCTGCGCGGGGACGAGGACGGGCGCGCTTACGGTTGCTGTGTGGGAATCGAGATCTGGGCAGTCATCGCCCTCATCACGGTTCTCTCCGTGTACCTCCTTCCGCTTTTAGTGGGGCGCCGCGAGATGACTCGCCGTTCCAACGTCCAGGACCGCTACTCGGCTGAGCTGCGGGTCCTGGCCACGGGTGCGGCCGCCGTCGAACGCGACGACACCTGCGCGAACAGTGGGCATGCGGAGCTCTTTCGACGTCGACCGGAGGTGAGGGTGATGAACAGGCCCGCCGTGAGGAATGTGCGCGCCCTGCGCACCGAGCGTGAGCTCGACCGTGCCCGCCAGGTTCACGCCCAGGGGCGTGAGCGCCGCCGGGTCGCCGCCTCGCACCGCGGGATCGTCGCCAGCGTCCTGCTCGGAGTCTCGCTCGGCGCCTGGGTGCTGGGCCTGGTCACCGCACTGCCGTGGTGGCCCGCCCTGCTGCCCACCGCCCTGCTAGGAACCTCGATGGTGGCTGGGCACCGGGCCGCTCTGGCCTCGGCCGCGGCGGACCGCCGTGAGCGCCGTCGCATCGCCGAGCTCGAGCAGACCCTGGTGACCCTGACCGGCCGGCGCTCATCGGCCTCGGTCGTGGCCGCGCCCCGTTCCGTCGTCGACGGTGCGCACAGCGCCTCCAGCGGTGCTGTCGGCGCCAGTGCCGCCTCGCCAGCCGTGTCCGCTGAGGCTGTCGAGTCCGCCGGTGACTCCGGCGCGCAGGATCCCTTCATCGAGCGCCTCGCCCGCGAGGACGCCCAGCGGCCGGCCGCGCGCTCGGCGTCGTCGCCCCGTGAGGCCGTCGGCGCGGTGCAGGCTGAGCCCGCCGTGTCCGCTGAGACCGCAGCAGGCAGCCCCGCCGAGGCGACCGGGACCAGCACCGCTGCTGTCCGTCCCTCCCAGACCGTCGACTCCGAGGAGGAGCGCCTGGCCAGGCTCGACGCCGACCTCGATGACGAGACCGCCGCCGCGGTGGCCGCCGAACGTGAAGCGACCCGCCGCGCCTCGGTCTACGTGCCCTCCCGCCATGCCGGCAGGGTCACCCGGGACATGGGAGTGCGCGAGGCGGTCTCCCGCGATGGCGACGAGGAGAGCTCGCCGCGCACCAAGGACTTCGTCGCCTCCCTGTCGGCCTCAGCCTCCCGCGGCCTGTCCGGTTGGGGCAAGCTCTTCGCCGAGGCGACCGCCATTGAGCAGGAGGCGCAAGAGCGCGCCGCTGCGGCCCCGTCCCCGCAGGTCGCCGCTGAGCCGGCTCGGCGCACTGCCGCGGCCTCCGCCCAGCCTGCCCCCCACACTGCTTCAGAGCCGACCCGCCCGGTCGCCGGCACTCAGGCCCCTGCTACCGCTGCTCCGGCAGAGGCGGGGGGAGCCGTCAAGGAGGAGGCGACGACGTCGACCCCGCCCCAGGGCTGGCGCCCGGTCCACGTGCCCGCCCCGACCTACACGCTGGCGGCCAGGGCGCCCCGGCGCTCCTACACCGACCCGGTGGTCGACCCGGGCACCTGCGCGCCGGTGCCCGCCCGCCCGCACTCGGCCCGCGCCTACGTCCCAGCTCCGGTGGAGGACGAGGAGGAGCTCTTCCACCCCATCGACCTCGACGCCATCCTCGAGGGGCGGCGCGCAGCCGGCGAGTAGCACCGGGCTCCCGCGGCACGTCGCCCGGCGGTCCGGGTGCGGTGGGCGGGCTCACCGCACCCGAACTTGCCAGGACTCCGGGCGGCGATGCTAGGATCAGTCCGCACTTGGGGCTATGGCGCAGTTGGTAGCGCGTCTCGTTCGCAATGAGAAGGTCGGGGGTTCGAATCCCCCTAGCTCCACCACACGCATGAGGCTCGAACCTTTACCATCGTCGATGGTTTCGGTTCGGGCCTCGTTGCCGTCCCGGGCCCAGGCGGGGTATCGGGTTATCGGCGTGAATGGGGTGCGCGGTGTTTCTCGGACTGGCGCAGCGCTTGCGGTACATCACCGTGTGGCGCTCGGACACCACCGGCCCCCAGAGAGGTACGCCAGCCTCCTCCTGTCCTCGGTGGCGACGCTGTGGTCCGCGCTGATCCTGCGTCCTCTGCGGGTCTGGGGGTGGTCGCCAGCGCCAGGATGGGGTGGAACACCCACCAGCAGGTCGAGGTCACCTCGCAGTGAGCCGGTTGCGCCCGCCGCACCGCTCACTTCGACCGAATCTTCAGAAAAGACGCGGCTCCGGGTCGATTTTGAAGATTTGGTCGAAGTGTTGAGGACGACGACGGCGGCTTGTCCTGGCGCCGTGAGAGTGCTCGCCCGGGCGGTCGTCAGTCCGGCCACTGCCCCTTGCCCGCGGGCAGGCCGACGGCGGCCAGCAGCCCCGGAAAGCGTTGCTCGATGACGTCGTCGCGCCGGGTGATGCGCCGGTGCTTGCCCTCTCGTTCGGTGTGCATGAGCCCAGACTCGCGCAGCACCCGGAAGTGGTGCGACATCGTGGACTTGACGACGTCGTAGCTCAGGTCACCGCAGTACAGGGCGCCTTCATTGGCGATCCGGCGCAGGACGTCGCGGCGGATGGGGTCGGACAGGGCGCCCAGGATCGCGTCCAGGGAGATGTCGGCCGCCTCGGGGTGGAAGAGCTCCCTGTCTTTCACGGATCGTCCCTGCCTTTCTGTCCCGTCTGTCCCGACCGTCGCCCCGGCGTGCGCTGGGATGGGGTTGACAACGGTAGCGTCTCGAATAATTCTTAGTTCGTCAAACATCGAACTAAGGAGGTTTGGGATGACGGAAGAAGCTCGTGTCTCAACGCATGTGTCCGCAGATGACGAGAGGGTGCCGTCGAAGAGCGCTCGCGTCTCCACCATGGGATGGCTGTCCTTCTTCACCATGTTCGCCATCGGGACCGACACCTTCCTCGTCGCGCCCCTGCTGCCCCTGCTCCAGCGAGAGCTCGACGTCCCCCTGTCCCGGGCAGGCTGGCTGGTCTCCGCCTACGCCTTGGGGTACGCGCTGTTCGCCCTCGTGGCCGGTCCTGTCTCTGACCGCCACGACCGACGTCGGGTCATCCTCTCCGGCCTGGCGGCCTTCGCCGTCCTCACCTGCGCGTGCGGTCTGGCCTGGAGCTTCTGGAGCATGGTCGCCGCCCGCTTCCTGGCCGGCGTGAGCGCTGCCTTCGTCAGCTCCCAGATCTGGGCCGCCATCCCGATGACGGTGCCCCGGCCGTCCATCATCACAGTCATGGGCTATGCGACTGCGGGACTGGCGGTTGCACAGGTGGCCGGAGTGCCGATCGGCTCCTACCTCTCGGTCAGAGGGTGGCAGCTACCGTTCTTCGTGGTCGCGGCGGTCAGCGTTGTCCTGTGGGGACTTCTCTTCCTCGCGTTCCCGCATGTGCGGCCGGTCGGGGAGCCCGTCGACGTCATCGGCTCCTACCGAAGGGTCCTCGGCTCTCGGGTGCTGCGGTGGTCGCTCCTCGCCTACCTCGTGTTCCAGACCGGCAACTACGCCTCGTTCTCCTTCATCGGCTCCTGGCTGGCCAAGGACTTCGGAGCCTCGCAGACCGCTATCGGGAAGGCCATGATGATGATCGGACTGGGAACCGCGCTGGGGTCGATCCTCGGTCCGCGGCTCGTCGCAAGGATCGGTGAGCGGCGGTCGCTGTGGGCCGGCATCCTCGTCCAGGGCGCGTTCTACCTCCTGGCCGGGGCGATGCCGCTCATTGCGCACACCATGTGGGGTGTCGTCATGGCCTTCGCCGCGGCCCTGGTGGTCGCCGGCTTCCTCCTGCCGGTTCTCATGGGGCAGCTGCAGGCCCACGCCGGCCAGGCGCGAGGAACCGTCTCCTCACTGTCGAACACGGCGATGTACCTCGGTGCCACGATCGCCGGCGCCGTCGGCGGAGACCTTCTCACCCGATTCCCCGGTTTCTGGGGCCCCAGCCTCATGACTGCTCTCGCATTCCTCCTGGCGGTTGCCCTGTACAGGATCGCCGGCGCCCTGGCTTCCGAGTGAGCCGGGCGCTGCATGCATCGCTTCTTGACACTTCGACCAAAACTTCATAAAAGACACGGCTCCGGGTCATCTATGAAGTTTCGGTCGAAGTGTTGAGGACGACGGCGGCGGCCCTGATCTGTTGTGCATCGAATGAGCTGTAAACGATCGTATTCGGACGCAGTGCTAGTCTCGCCCCCGGAATCATCCCGACATCGAGAGATCTCACCATGTCCACAACAACCTCACGCGGCTCCACTGCGGCGAAGCCGTCCAGTGCCGGCTCCGGCCCGGTCAAGGAGCTGACTTTCCGCGGCATCGTCATCGGCGGCATCATCACGCTCATCTTCACCGCGGCAAACGTCTACCTCGGCCTCAAGGTGGGGCTCACCTTCGCCACCTCGATCCCGGCCGCCGTCATCTCCATGGCGATTCTGCGCCGCTTCTCCGATCACACGATCCAGGAGAACAACATCGTTCAGACGATCGCCTCGGCAGCCGGGACGCTGTCCGCCATCATCTTCGTGCTGCCCGGACTCATCATCGTGGGCTGGTGGACCGGATTCCCCTACCTCCAGACGGTCCTGGTCATCGTCCTGGGCGGCATCCTCGGAGTCACCTACTCCATCCCGTTGCGGCGCGCGCTCGTGACCAACTCCGACCTGCCCTACCCCGAGGGTGTGGCCGGCGCCGAGGTCCTGCGCGTGGGTGACACCAGCGAAGGGGCCGAGGAGTCCAGCCGTGGACTGGGTGTCATCGTGCGGGGCTCCATCGCCTCGGCGGCCCTGTACTTCCTCAACGCCCTCAAGGCCATCAGCGTCGACATCTCCGGGGTCTTCCGGGTCGGTGCCGGCGCCACGATGATGGGCACCTCCCTGTCCCTGGCGCTGGCCGGCGTGGGCCACCTGGTCGGTGTCGGCGTCGGCATCGCCATGATCGTCGGCCTGCTCATCTCCTACGGTGTGCTGCTTCCGATGCGTACCTGGGGCACGGCGGTCGCCGACAAGGATCTCGCCGACTTCGTGGGCGCCACCTTCGCCAGCGAGGTGCGGATCGTCGGTGCTGGCGCCATCGCCATCGCCGCCATCTGGACCTTCCTGAAGATCCTCGGTCCCATTGTCACCGGTATCCGCGACTCCCTGGCCTCCAGCGCCAAGCGCGACGCCGGTGAGGAGGTCCCCCTGACCGAGCGTGACCTGTCGATGAAGACGGTCATCGGTGTCACCGTCGGCTCCATGCTGCCCATCGGTGTGCTTCTGTGGCTGTTCCTGCACGGGACCGCCATGGCTCACCACGCGACGGGCCTCATCATCGTCTCCATCCTCTTCATCCTGCTGATCGGTCTGGTTGTCGCCTCGGTCTGCGGCTACATGGCCGGCCTCATCGGTTCGTCCAACTCGCCGATCTCCGGCGTCGGCATCCTCGTGGCGGTGACCGCGGCCGCGCTCGTGCGCACCATCGCCACCACCTCCTCGCCCGACGACGTCCGCACCCTGGTGGCCTACACCCTGTTCGTCACCGCGGTCGTCTTCGGCGTGGCCACCATCTCGAACGACAACCTCCAGGACCTCAAGACCGGCCAGCTCGTCGACTCCACCCCGTGGAAGCAGCAGGTGGCGCTCGTCATCGGCGTCGTCTTCGGCGCCATCGTCATCCCGCCGGTGCTCAGCCTCATGCAGGGCGCCTTCGGGTTCGCTGGCGCCCCCGATGCCGGTGATGATGCCCTGGCTGCACCCCAGGCGAACCTCATCAAGCACCTGGTCCAGGGCGTCCTCGGCGGCGACCTCAACTGGAGCCTGCTGGGGCTGGGCGCCCTCATCGGCGCCGTCGTCATCGCCATCGATGAAGTCCTGCGCCGCACCAGCAAGTACTCCCTGCCGCCGCTCGCCGTCGGCATGGGCATGTACCTGCCCACGGCCGTCACCGTCATGATCCCGATCGGCGCCGCCCTCGGTCACCTCTACGACCGCTGGGCCGAGCGCACCGCCAACCCGGAGCTGGCCAAGCGCATGGGCACGCTCATGGCGACCGGCCTCATCGTCGGCGAGAGCCTCGCTGGCGTGATCTACGCCGGGATCGTCGTGGCCTTCAGCGGCAAGGCGGACCCGCTGGCCATCATGCCCGAGGGCTTCGCCGGCATCGCTCCCTGGGTGGGCGTGGTGCTGTTCGTCGGCACGCTGTGGTACCTCTACCGGGGCGCCCGCCAGGAGAGCACTCGCGACTGAGGGGCGCTGCTGGAGCCTCCGGCAACCATCGCTTCCCCCGACCGTCCTCGCGGTCGCCGTCCCTGCACTAGGCTGGGCAGCGGCCGCGAGGACGCGTAGTACCAGGAGGACCTCATGACTTCGACAGCACCAGCAGTTTCCGTGGCATGCGGGATCGACATCGGCGGATCAGGCGTCAAGAGCGCCCTGGTCGACCTGGCCACGGGCACGTTCATCGGCGAGCGCGTTCGCATCGACACTCCTGAGGAGTCCACTCCCGCAGCTGTCGCTGAGGTGTGCCGTGAGCTCCTCGAGCAGCTCGAGGTGGGCGACGACGTCCCGGTCGGCGTGGCCCTGCCCGCTCCGATCGTCCACGGCACCGTCCCCTTCATCGCCAATCTCGACAAGTCCTGGACCGGCGTCAACCTCACCGATCTCATGCGCGAGCACCTGGGCCGGCCGGTGACCGGGCTCAACGACGCCGACGCCGCGGGGCTGGCGGAGGTCGCCTTTGGTGCCGCCAAGGACGTGCCCGGGACCATCATCGTCACCACCCTGGGCACCGGGATCGGCTCGGCCGTCATTGTCGACGGAACCCTGGTCCCCAACACCGAGCTCGGGCACCTGGAGATCGACGGCTACGACGCCGAGAGCCGGGCCTCGGCCGGCCAGCGCACCGCCCAGGACCTGTCCTGGAAGAAGTGGGCCAAGCGCCTCCAGCGCTACTACTCCCACGTGGAGATGCTCTTCTCCCCGGACCTGCTCGTCGTGGGCGGGGGCGTCTCCCGCAAGCACGAAAAGTACCTGCCGCTGCTTGACCTCAAGACCCCGATCGTCCCGGCTCAGCTGCTCAACACCGCCGGCATCGTGGGCGCCGCCTACCAGGCCTCCCGCGCCCGCGCCTCCTGAGGGTCCGCGTGGTTCGGCCGGCGCCCCGCAATGCCGAGCGGAGCAGTGGTGAAGCGAGGCGTCGGAGCGGGGAGAACAGACCTGACATCCTGGGAACACAGGTGTGACGTAGGTCGCGCGAAAGTCGTTTGACAGGAGGCGGTCAGGCCTGGCTATAGTACTCCTCGCTGCCGACGCAACCGCACGGTTCGACGGCGGCACCGGACGGCGGAAACGCCGAGTCGGAAGGAGTGATCCTCACCGGCGCGGAAATAGCAGAATAGTTCAGAGATCAGGGTCACGCGATCCGAATTTGATTCCCGAACGACAACCTGCTTATGCTAGTCCGGTCGCCTTCGAGAGGCAAGCAGGGAATTCTTTTCCAGTTGAAATCTCGGTGGGTGTGTTGTTTGAGAACTCGATAGTGTGTCATGTTTTTTATGCCATTGCCCTGGGGGCTGCGCATGGTGGGCTTTTGTT